>JANQEF010000028.1 GCA_028278465.1 Dehalococcoidia bacterium
ATCTTCGGCCTGAGCGACCTGAACGCCTTCGCCTCATCCGTGAACTCGGCGGCCAGCGTGCCGATCTGCGCCACCAGCTCCCGCCTGCGCTGCGACTCCCGCACCGACTCGGCTTCGAGAACTCGCCTCAGCGGGCCGGGTATGAACTCGCAGGAACGCCGCAGACGCGCCAGGTGCGCGTTCTCGAACTTCTCGTCTTCTCGCGGCCACGCCGTCACGACCGCAAGCACCCTGCCGTCTGCCATCACAGAAGCGCGCATAGAACCCGCGGGGCCGGACGGCTGGCCCGGCTCCGGCAGCCCGAGGCCCGGGATGTCGAGCCCGGAAACGGTGTCTGCATCAAGCTGCACAGAAGCGGCATTTTCGTGCGCAGCCGAGTTGATGTCATAGCTGTAGAGGCGCTGATATGTGCCGGAGCCGCGGTCGACGGTGCCCCAGGCGATGCGGGCACTCGGGATGATCTCCAGCATCCACTCGGTGACCGATGCGAACAGAGTTGCGGAGTCCGGCGATTCGGCCGCCGCCCGTGTCAGCGCCAGCAGCAGGTTCGGCGGCACGAAGCCCGGTTTGTCGCTGACGTCTTCCGGCGCCGGAGTCGTGCTCGGCCGTGCGGCCGAGAGCCCGACGCCCAGGTGAACGGCGGGAGCGATGCTCTCCAGGAGCCTGATCACCTCTTTCGGGTTGCTCACAGGCGATGAGAAGCCGGCGAGCATGATCGCCACTACCTCGCCCGCCTCGCGCAGCGGGATGGCGACAACGGCCTGCAGCCCTGACCTGCGCCAGTGAGCGATGGTCGCCGGAGGCACGCTCAGGCGTTCGGAGCTTGCGGCGGAGGTGAACACCGCGGCTCCTGTCTTCAGCACCCGCTGCTCAATGGAGCCCGCAAGCGGCCACTCGACGCCCGGCGCCAGCGCGCCGTACTCCTCGTCACCGGCGCTTGAAGCCTCAGGTACGTAGCAACGGCCCGTCACCGGGTCGGCGACGTGTATCGAGATTGCCGAAACGGGCAGGCGTCGGGCGATGATCTTGCGCGCCGCGTCCAAAAAGCCGCCGTCATGGTCACGCGACGCCAGCGCGCCGATCTGCCGCACCGTTTCGCTGGCACGCGAGTACGAAGCGATCCGCCGGTCCAGTTCCGTCGCCCGCAGCGTGCCCGCAAGCGTCAGTACACCCGACTCCAGCAGCAGCGTGGCCGACTGGGACCACGCCCTGCCACCGGCCATCGTGGCGATCACCAGCAGGTGCGCGCCGTCGTGCAGATCGGCCCGTGCCGCGATGTATGCGCCGTCGAACTCCTCACCGTAGATGATCACCGGCTCGAACAGCGCCAGCGTCTCCAGCGAGTCGACCGCTATCGGCCCCGATCCCTGCTGCGGGATGAGCGCGGGCGGCAGGTCTATCGCTTCGGTGAGCGAGGTTGCGCCGGGCTGCGACACGCGGGCTATCGGCTCGTAGATCCCGGCGATGGCCGACGAGCGCGCCACGGTTATGGCGTCCGCTCCGGTCGCCGCGCTCATCTCGGCCGCAAAGCGGTGAGTTATCTCCGAGACATCGCCAATCGACCCGCTCTGCTCGGCAAGCCTGCGCAGGATCGCCGCGATATCGATCTCATCGCTGGCTGCTGGCGGTGTTTCGCCACCTGCGCTACCGCCAAGTGACGGGTCGAGTATGGTGATCCAGCCGCCTGAGGTTTCTGGAGTCACGATGGTGTTGAGCGACACTCGCGACCCGTCCTGACGCACGAATGACACCGGGCCATTGCCCGCCAGTTCCACCTCCGCAACCTCCTCCAGCTCATTCGCCGCGGCGGCGCGGTCGATCAGGACGATCGCGGCCTCGTCGCCAACCAGGTCGGCGAGGAGAACGCCGCGCACGTCCTCAGGCCGTGCGTATCCGAGCGCGGCGGCTGCGGAATCGGAGACCGACAGCACGCGGCCGTCGGCGTCGAAGCCGATCGTGGCGTCGTCGTTGATTCCCCGTTGCGAGGAGTCTTCTGGCACTGACATATGAGGTGATGAGCGCGGGACCCGCTTGCGGTGCGGACACACCATCGCCGCCTGGCCGGGCGGCGTTGCGGGTCTCAGGAATTATCGAATTCCGGTCCCGTGGCGTGTCAGTTCGAATCCGGTACGAGTTGACACGCATTCGTGTTACGCGCCTGTGACCGGCCGCTCAGCCGAGGTCCGAGATGTTGATCACGGCCCGCCTGTGCCGTCCTGTGCCCACCAGCCGCTCGCCTTCCCGCGCCTCCACCGAGAAGGTTAGTTTCTTCCCGTCGACCTTCTCCAGCTGCGCTGACGTGGTGATCTCGACGCCCGGCTTCGCTGGCGCGACGTGCTTCACGTCGACGTGAAACCCGACGGTCGTCATGTCGTCGGGAAGGTACGACTTCGCAAGGTCGGCGCAGGTGGTCTCCATCTCCCAGATCATCGAAGGGCTGGAGAGCACGTCATGGCCCGGCTTGCCGGACGGGTTGTAGAGGTGCCGCTCGTCGACCATCCAGCTGCGGCTCAGTTCGAGCCCTGCGACAAGCTCGCCTGGCATCGGCTAGAGCGCCATGATGCCGTAGCCGGCATCAACAGGTATCACCGCACCGGTCGTCCCGCTGGAGAGGTCGCTCAGCAGGAACGCCGCCATGTTCGCCACCTCGTCGTGCGTGATCGGGCGCTTCAGCGGCGACCGGTCCTGGTGGGCGCGCCGCATCTCGTTGAAGCCGGGGATCGATCGGGCGGAGAGCGTCGGAAGTGGACCTGCCGAGATGGCGTTGACCCGGACACCGGACGGACCGAACTCGGCCGCGAGCTGCCGCACCTCGTTCTCCAGCGCCGCCTTCGCCGTGCCCATGATGTTGTAGCCCGGGTAGACCTTCACCGAGGCGTCGAAGGTCAAGGTGATGGCCGACCCGCCGGACTCGCCGATGAGCGGCGCGCCGTAGCGCACGACCGGCACGAGCGTGTAGGCGCTGATCTCAAGCGCGGTGCGGAATCCCTGCAGCGTGACAGCTGAGAAGTCGCCGCCAAGATCGTCACGCTCGGCGTAGGCGATCGAGTGGACGATGAAGTCGATGCTGTCCCACTCTTTTGCGACCCTGTCGTAGACAGCCTTGACCTGCTCTTCGTCAGTGGCGTCGCACTCCGCCGTGATGGTGCTTCCGATCCCCGAGGCCAGCTTCTGGACGGGCTCTCTGACCCGCTCGTTCTGGTAGGCGAACGCCATCTCCGCGCCGGCTTCAGCGAGCTGCTGTGAGATGGCCCAGGCGATGGAGCGCTGGTTGGCGACGCCGAATACGACGCCGCGCTTTCCGGTGAAGTCGATTGAAACAGGCATAGTGTTCTCTGGCTGTATGCTGCGGCGAACGATGAGCCGCGAGGTAAGGATGAATCATGACTGACGCCCCGATTGTTCGTCAATTCGCCGCTACCGTCATAGACGTCAATGACATGGCGCTGGAGGCCACGTTCTGGGGCACTGTGATCGGCGAGGAGCCGGGACCTGTGTGAGGGCCGCGAAAGTTGAGGAGAGCGGGCTCCTTCGTCCTGAGCGGCAGCGAAGGACCTGGATGAGGGGCAGAGCTCGACGCACCTTCAAGGCGGGTCTCCGCACCAGAGATCCTTCGACTGCGCTGCGCTTCGCTCAGGAAACACGCCATCCAACTCGCGGGAAAACGCTGCTCGACGCCCCGAAAACGAAGCTCGCTTCACCAGTTCGTGTGGGAGCCGTCTCGGCGGTGCGGGTGTGGAGGTTCCCAGAACCTGAACGGCTCCGTCAGCTTGCTCTCATCCACCTCCACGCCCAGCCCCGGCGTCTCCGGCACCGGGTAGCCGTTGCCATCGAGCATCACCTGCTGCGGGAAGACATCGAAATCCGGGTTCTCCGCCCGACCCATGTTCACCTCCAGCCAGGCGAAGTTCGGCGTCGCCGCGCCCAGGTGCACCGAAGCCGCCGTGCAGATCGGCCCAAGCGGGTTGTGCGGCATCAGGTCGATGTAGTGCGCCTCGGCCCAGCCAGCAACCTTCATCGACTCCGTGAACCCGCCGACATTGCAGATGTCCAGGCGGGCGTAGTTCGTGATGCCCCGCTCTATGTAAGGCAGGAACTGCCACTTCGAAGCGAACTCCTCGCCGATCGCGAACGGCACATCCGTCAGCGTGCGCAGCACCTCGTAAGCCTCCGGCGTCTCATCCCGAATTGGCTCCTCGAGGAAATCGAGCGTGTGCGAAGGCATCATCTGGCAGAAAGACGCCGTCTCAGCCACCGACAGCCGGTGGTGGTAGTCGACGCCCATCACCGCCTGGTTGCCCAGCTCTTCCCGCGCCTTGATCAGCCACTCCGCCGAGTTGGCGATCGACTCCCGCGGCTCGAAAAGCCCGTCGTCATCGATGCCCATCTTGTCGTACGACAACCGGAAGGCGTTGATGCCGCGGTCCATGAACTCCTTCGCCTGCTCGATCATCGCCGGTCCGTACGGGCCCGAAGTGGTGGCGAAGACGGGAACGGTGTGCCTGTGCTTGCCGCCTAGCAGCTCGTACACCGGCACGCCGAGCTTCTTACCGACGATGTCGTGCAGCGCGATGTCGATGGCAGAGATCGCCGCGGTCATCGTGCGGCCGCCTTCGAAGTACTGGCTGCGGTACATCTCCTGCCACAGCGCGCCGCGGCGCATCGGGTCGCGGCCGATGAGGAACTCGCGGTAGTGCTGCACGATGCCTGACACGCCGAGCTCGCGGCCGGAGAAGCCGCCCTCGCCCCAGCCGTAGATGCCCTCGTCTGTCTCGACCTTCACGAGCATCTGGTTGCGGGTTCCGACCCACACCGGGTACGGCTTAACGTCTGTGATCTTCATTCGTTTTGTCCTCGACTTTCTTTCTTCGCCGTACGGGATCTGGTTGTCTGACGGATTGAGCGGCCTGTGCCGAAGTCTTGCGACCGCTGTTGTTCACGTCACTACCGTGAGAACACCTCGGGCGGACTGGCCTCGAATTTCGCGTCACCATACTCGTACCCGGACTCGATCTTTCTGTATGGCAGATAAAAGTTGACCACGCGCCCAGAGCTGTGCTCTAGCAGGATGTGTATAGCCTCCGCATATCCGGCTGTGCCGTCTTTCAGGTTCACGTCGGTAACCAGTGCGCACGCGCGGATTGAGCCGTCCTTCGCCTGCCCACGAAGACCCAGAACGATCTGCTCCCTCGACTCCAACGCCGTTATCGACTCTTCCTCGGAGTGATACATGCCGAGCTGCACCTGCTCGTCGGCACCAATCTCGGCGGGCAAGGTGCCGAAGAACGGCAGAAACTCGCCTCGCTTGGCCTGCTGGTCCTGTGCAATTCCGATAAGCGAGTTCAGCAGGTCATCGAGATCGTCTCGGTCGGTCATTCGGGGTCCTCTGTTCCGTCTTGCGATGCCCATGATTCGACCACCGGCAGTCCCCACTGCACGCCCACCGCCTGCTCCATCTTCACAATCGGGTCGAACTCCAGATCGCTACCGGCGTTTCGAAAGCCACCCCTGTACGCATCCATCTCTCCATCGATCGAATACGCCAGGACCATCACGCCTTCCTGCACTTCGTCAGTGTCTGCGCGCCCGCCGTGAACCGGGAAGCAGACCGCGGCCGCAACGTATCCCTCCTGCGCCGCCTCATGATCTATGACTCCCACCAGGTGTTCTACGCGGTCCCTATCATCCATGTCCTCTTCGAACCGATCATCCGGAACTCCGCGAATGTAGGAACCGTCTGCGCCCGCCGCGAACGGAATGAAACCCGTCACCTGGCGGAGATACTCGCACGCCTGTGCATGGAGAACCTCTGCCAGCTTGTCTCTTGCGGCCGAGAGCGCCTGCCTCGAATCCATGCGCCCCTCTACGAATTCGTGTGCGAGCCGTCTCGCCTGTGCAGGTGCCTGGACTCCGAGTGCCGGAACGGCTCGGTCAGGCTCGCCTCGTCGACCTCGACGCCCAGTCCCGGCTGGTCGAGAAGCGTCACCCTTCCGCCCGTCACCTCAGGCTGCACCGGGAACACTTCCTTGTCATAGAAGCCAGTGCTCTCGCCCGGCGATTCCCTGATCTCGAGCCATGAGAAGTTCGTCACAGCCGTCGCAAGGTGCGATGTGGCGGCGACGCAGATCGGCCCCAGCGGGTTGTGCGGCATCAGGTCGATGTAGTGCGCCTCAGCCCAGCCAGCGACCTTCATCGCCTCGGTGAACCCACCGACGTTGCAGATGTCGAGCCGTGCATAGTTGGTCAGCCCGCGTTCGATGTACGGCAGGAACTGCCACTTCGAAGCGAACTCCTCGCCGATCGCAAACGGCACACGCGACAGCTTGCGCAGCTGCTCGTAGGCTTCAGGCGTCTCGTCCCGTATCGGCTCCTCTGCGAAGTCGAGCGTGTGCG
>JANQEF010000061.1 GCA_028278465.1 Dehalococcoidia bacterium
CGAGCTGAACCGCAGACACCCGCTCGCCGTGACTCTTGGCGAGCTGACACGTGAGCGCCTCTTCGAGCGAGTCGTGCTGCGCGGCCTCCAGCGCCATGACGTCGAGCGCTTCATTGAGATCGCAGCCGGCATCACGCCACCTGCTGCGCTGGTCGACACCGTTCACTCGCAGACCGAAGGCAACCCGCTGTTCGTGACCGAGACGGTCCGCCTCCTCATCCAGGAGGGCGACATTGCCTCCGGGCAGACGACTGCTTCCGGCACCACGTCGTGGGAAGTCCGCATCCCCGAGGGCGTTCGAGAAGTCATCGGCCGCCGCCTCGACCGCCTCTCCGAGCGCTGCAACGAGGTCCTGACAACAGCCGCCGTCATAGGCCGACAGTTCAGGTTCGCAGTGCTGCTTAAGCTGGTGGGCGGAGATGGCTCGTCAGCTGGCAACGGCGGCTCCTCCACCTCCGATCCCATCACGGAGAACATGCTCCTCGATGCGCTCGACGAAGCACTCGACGGCCGCATCATCGAAGAACTGCCCGAAGAGGTCGGCCTCTACCAGTTCACCCACGCCCAGATGCAGGAGACCCTCACCTCCGAACTCTCCGCCAACCGACTCGTCCGCATGCACGCACGCATCGCAACAGCCCTCGAAGACTACTACGGCGACAAGGCCGAAGAACACGCCGAAGAGTTGGTTGAACACTTTGCCGAGGCGGAAGTGGTGCTCGGCTCGGAGAACCTCATTCGGTGGGCAATCATCGCCGGCGAACGTGCGACCGAGTCCGTTGCGCCTGATTCCGCCGTCTTCTACTACCAGACCGGAATCGACGCCCACAGCGGCGAACCGGACGAGCGGCTTGCGACGATGCTGGCGGGACTCGGCAGGGCACAGTTCTCCACGCTCGAACGCAACGACCTGCAGATCTCGATCGACAACCTGCACCGCGCCTTCGACCTCCACCTGGACCAGGGTAGACCCGACGCGGCCATAAGCGCGGTGATGTTCCAGACCATGTCGGTTCACGGGCCCAGCGGATTTGCGGACATCCTGGAGCGAGCACTGGAAATCGTGGAAGACGGCTCGATCGAGCAGGGGCGTCTGCTGGCCGAGTTCGGTCTCTGGGTCAGTCATGAGCGTGCGGACTACGAAACGGCGTTAGACGCGTTCGATAGAGCGCTCAAGATTGCCAGTCGACATGACGACAGGGCGCTTGAGCTCCGGGTGTACGCAAACTCCACGCCGGTCCATTTCCACAACCAGGATCACGAAGCGAAGTTCGAGACGGCGCTGAAATCGATTGAACTTGCGAAGCAGCTTGATGATCCGATCGCAGTGGACGCTCATTTCCACGCCTCCAACGAGTATGCAATCAGAGGAGACGTGACGAAGGCCAAGCGGCATGCAGCGGCGGCGATCCCGCTGGCAGAGCGCTTGAAGAACATCTTCCACTGGACTTCGGCACTGGCGATAAACGCCGCTATCTCGTTCCGCCTCGGCGACTGGTCAGAAGCCAATGACTTCCTCAATCGTGGGTTCGAACTCAGCCCCAACGAGCCAAGGCTCGCAGGTCAGAAGATCCACATCGAGTTCCTGCTGGGAGACTTCGACAGTGCGATTGAGCACCTGCAGTCGCAGTGGGCGGACAGTCTGAGTCTGTGGGCCATCGGGATGATTTGCGGCGCCCGGCTAAGCACCCCTGACAAGGTGATCGCGCAGGCGAAGGCGCATATAGATGCCGACGACCTGGAACCTCGCGGACGGGCCACTGAACTCGTCAGCCTGGGCATGGTGGCTATCGCCAACCGGGATGCGACTCTGGCCCGGGAGGTGTTCGAACACCCGATGTTCTCCCGGCTCGAGCGCGTGTACTGGGGCAGCTGGGTTGAAGGAGCTGTCGCCGCAACGGCGGGCCATCTGGAAGAAGCCGAGCACTATTTCACGAGCGCGATATCGTTTGACCGAGACGCTGCCTACAGACCTGATCTGGCGATGGCGCTGTCGTACTACGCCGATATGCTCCTCGACCGTAACTCTCCCGGAGACCGCGAAAAGGCCATCGAACTACAGGACGAAGCCATCTCTATTGCCCGCGACCTGGGCATGAAGCCGCTGCTGGAGCGCGTGCTTGCCAAGCGGGAGATCCTGAGGGCGTAATAGCCATGCCCTGGAGTACGCAAACCTATCGCGGCGGCCTTGTCAGGCTCCGTCCGCCGATCGATTCGGACCTCGACGATTTTCTCGCCAAGGCCGGTCAGCCGGAGACCATCCTCGCCTACGGCGGCGACCCTTCAACTCTGACCGCACCGACTCCCGAGTCCTACCGGCAAGGGTTAGGAACGTTTCCGGACTCCATCAAGTGGGTGATCGATCACGACGGTCATGCGATCGGGCGCATCAGGCTCGACAACATCGACGAAACCGAAGGCCATGCAAGGCTGGCGCTCGGGATCTGGCACCCTGACGACTGGGGACACGGGTTCGGCACAGAGGCGTCGATGCTCGCGCTCGGCCATGCCTTCAACGCTATGCGGCTCCACCGCGTCGATCTGATCGTCCTCGAGGAGAACCGGCGAGCCATTCGCTCGTACGAGAAGTGCGGGTTCCGGGTCGAAGGCGTGCTCAGGGAGCGGGCGCTGGTCCGCGGGCAGCGACAGAACGACCTGGTCATGGCGGTGTTGAGACGCGAGTTTGCGGGGTTAGGGGCAGGCAAAGGAGCGGACGCTGACCTCGGTTCGGGCTGCTGACATGACGAAACCCGTCGTCTCGACCGAAATATCCCGTTCAGGTCCGCGTTCGTCGTCTCGGAACCGAGCGTTGCCTCGTTCTCACTACAGACGAAGATGATCCGAAAGGCTCATCGAATACCGTGGAATTCATGGAAATGAAACAGCCAGCGCAGGTACTGTCCGCCGGCTATGAAAAGACACGCACTCGTATCCGCCTCCGCAAACACTTATCGCATCACCTCGGTGAGGGCACTCATCGCAGTCGTCCTGCTGACCGTTGTGACCGCTGTCGCCAGTGTCGGGACGCTCAGTTCAGGCGCTCCCGTTTCGGCCAACGGCCATGTTGAGCACCAGAACGGCGGCGGCATCGAAGTCGACTCCGCGGCCAACGTGACCGCCGACAACTCGCAGCCCATCATCGAGTGCAAGTGGGAGCTGCCGGACGTCGACTCAGAACTCGCAGGC
>JANQEF010000084.1 GCA_028278465.1 Dehalococcoidia bacterium
GATCTGTGGCAGCGTCAGTGTGGGCGCATCCGCCTGCTGCTCTGGCGACGCGCCGGCTTCTTCCTTTTTCTCGCCTGAAGGTTCTTCAGTCACTGGCCAACGACCTCTGGATCTCGTCTCTTATCCCGCTATCGGAGCCATGCGCATCGTCGAAGATCTGGGACAGGATGCGCGCCGTCGCTCCCCAGACCACCATCCCGTCGTGTGCATATGCGTTCAGGTCCCGGACCAAGCCCTCTCGCCGCAGGTGGATCGAGCGGCGTTTCGCGTTCGAGGTGAACGTGTCCAGTGGAAACGACGCCACCTCATCGACCTCATCCGCCGAAGGCACGATCTCCGCCGCCGGGTCTAGCCAACCTGTGAAAGGCCAAACCTCGAACTTCGTACCGACTGTCTGGACCGGCTCCAGCCCGCCCCAGTGATCGATGTAACGCTCCGGGATGCCCAGCTCCTCCTCGGTCTCCCGGAACGCCGTGCTGAGCAGTCCGTTGTCCTCGGCCTCGCGGACGCCTCCGGGAAAGGCCCATTCGCCCCGGTGCCTGCCTCGGTCCCGAGGTCTGCGCATCAGCACCACGCTCGGTTCGTCGTCCCGGACCGTGAAGAGCACGAACACCGCCGCGCTCTGCGCCTCTGCAAACGGCGGCTCAGCCGCGCTCACGTTTCGAGACCGCAGGATGGTCTCGTACCTTTCGATCAGGTGCCGTGCGCGACTGGACTTCAAACCCTGTCTCGCTGAAACGTGGTGGCTAAGGGAAGATCGACGAGACGACCTCATCGATGCTGCGCTGGATCTGCGGGTCGTCGGTGATTCCCCAGGTCACGCCGACCTGGCACGCCCTGCGCGCCGAGATCCCTTCCTTGATGAGGCGACCCGCGTAGATCAGGACGCGGGTGCTGGCGCCCTCTTCGAGGCCGTGCTCACGCAGGTTCCTGATCTTCGCTCCGAGCCGCGCCAGCAGCTCGGCATTGGCGTCGTCTACGCCGGACTCGTGGGAGATGATCTTCGCCTCACGCTCTTCGTCCGGGAAGTCGAACTCCAGCGCTACGAACCTCTGCCTCGTCGAGTGCTTCAGGTCCTTCATGGCGTTCTGGTAGCCGGGGTTGTAGGAGACGACGAGCAGGAAGCCGTCCGCCGCCTCGATCACCTCGCCGAGCTTGTCGATCGTCAGCGTGCGGCGGTGGTCGGTGAGCGGGTGGATGATGACGGTCGTGTCTTTCCGCGCCTCGACCACCTCGTCCAGGTAGCAGATTCCGCCGGCCTTGACGGCGCGGGTGAGCGGACCGTCGATCCAGCGAGTGCCGGTCGAGTCAAGCAGGTAGCGGCCGACGAGGTCGCTGGCGGTCAGGTCTTCATGACAGGCGACGGTGACCAGCGGCAGGTGTCCGTTTTCCGAGACATCGGCGCTCTTCGCCGGGGCCGGAGCGCCCAGGCTCTGGCCAATCTTCCATGACATGTACTCGACGAAGCGGGTCTTCCCGGTTCCGGTGGGTCCCTTGAGCAGCACCGGGACTCGCTGCCGGTACGCCGCCTCAAAGACCTCTACCTCGTCCGACGTCGATACGTAAAACGGCTCCTCCTCAACCACATACTCCTCGACGCGGATCTCACGGTAGTCTTGCTTCGTCGCCATCTTCCCTGTGCTTTCTCTAGCGAAACGATATTGCCGGCCCCGTCATGTGCCCCGTCGCCGGCTATGAACTGTCTCCGACCACCTCTCGCCACATATCCCTGACGGCCGCCTCCAGCTCCTTCAGCGTGCCGTCGTTGCTCACCACCCTGTCGGCCCTTGCCGCCTTCTCAGCCGCCGATAGCTGCGCCGACATCCGGGCTCTGACCTGCTCTTCACCGACGCCGTCACGCCTCTTGACGCGGTCGACACTGGCGTCTTCCGACGTCGTCACAGTCCAGACCTCGTCGACCAGCCGTTCCCATCCGGCCTCGAACAGAACCGCGGCCTCCAGCACGACAACTTCCGCCCCGTCGGCCTCGGCAGCTGCGAACTCGGTCTCGACGACCTCTGCCATCACCGGCCACACCGCACTCTCAAGCCGCCTGCGCTCAGGCTCATCTCCAAAGACGATCGCCGCCAGCGCAGCCCGGTCTATCCGCTCGTCCTCGTCCAGTACCCGCTCGCCGAATGTCTCAACCACGGCCTCGTGTCCGGGGTCACCAGGCTCGTAGATCCGGCGGCTGATGTCGTCGGCGTTGACCACCACGGCTCCGAGCGACGCCAGTATCCCGGCGACCTCTCCTTTACCCGAGCCGATTACGCCGGTGACGCCGATCTTGAGCATCGTGCAGCCTGGTACTTACTCCAACCTGACTATTCTACACACCGCACAGTTCGCGGACTCACAAAATCGTGCGTCCGCGCACCGGATTTCGGAAACCGGGTGCTAGCATCAAAGCGTTGAACTTGACGCCCGGTCAATCGGGAGAGCACCAAACATGACGACCAGCGGTCAGAAAGAGCAGCTTCGCGCCATCCCTTC
>JANQEF010000086.1 GCA_028278465.1 Dehalococcoidia bacterium
TCGGCTCCACCGTGGTGTCCGCGCAGGGCGGCTTCGGCGGAGTCATCGACCCGGGCGCAAACTCCGACACCCTGCTCGTCTCGAGCACAGACAGCGTCGGCACGAAGCTGCGGATCGCCCAGGCGATGGGTCGCCACGACACCATCGGCATCGACATCGTCAACCACTGCATCAACGACATCCTGCCAGCCGGCGCCACTCCGCTCTTCTTTCTCGACTACATCGGCCTGTCCAACTTCGACGAAGCGCTGCTTGCTGAGATCCTGGAGGGCTTGAGCACGGCTTGCAGCGAGGCCGGTTGCGCGCTGTTGGGCGGCGAGACGGCGACGCTTCCCGGCATTTATCACGACGATGACTACGACCTGGTCGGCTTCATCGTCGGCACTGTGCAACTGGACCGGCTGATCAAGCCCGAGAACACGGGTGAGGGCGACGTGCTGATCGGCGTCCCGTCGAGCGGGCTGCACACGAACGGCTACTCACTGGTCCGTAAGGTGTTCGGCATCGACGACGATCCCTCGGTGTTGAAGGATTCACTACCCGGAGACGACAGGACGCTGGGTGACGCGCTGCTGGAGCCGCACCGGAGCTATCTGCCGCTGCTGAAGGACGACACCGGTGCTGTGCGGACCGAGGTCAAGGGGCTCGGCCACATCACCGGCGGCGGCATCTTTAAGAATGTGCCGAGGGTGATCGCCGACGGGCTGGCTGCTGAGGTCGATGTCACGAGCTGGCAGACTCCGCCGGTTTTCCAGCACATACAGCGTACGGGCAGCATCGATGACCTGGAGATGTTCCGTGTCTTCAACATGGGGCTCGGGATGGTGGTCGTGGTGGCTGAAGACGACGCCAGCAGCCTGCTGAGCTCGCTCGAAGGCGCATGGCGGCTGGGCAGGCTCGTGAAGCAGGCGGGCGACCAGCGGGTCGTCGCACAGGGGCTTTAGGAGCCTTCGCAAGGAAGAGGTATGAGAGCGCTTCTGAGTGCATATGACCGCACCGGGCTGGCGGACTTCGCAAAGTGCCTGGCCGACCTGGGCTGCGAGCTGATCAGCACGGGCGGCACCCTCAAGGACCTGGAAGCCGCCGGGCTCAGGGTGACACAGGTCGCAGACGTCACCGGCTCGCCCGAGATCCTCGACGGCCGCGTTAAAACCCTGCACCCGGCGATTCACGGCGGACTGCTGGCTCGGCGGGAGCTACCGGCCCATGTCGCTGAGCTGGAAGCGCACGGCATCACCGGCATCGACGTGGTCGTCAACAACCTCTACCCGTTCGTCGAGACGATCGCTAAACCCGATGTGACGCTGGTCGACGCGCTTGAGAACATTGACATCGGCGGACCTGCGATGACGCGGGCTGCTGCGAAGAACTTTCCGTCAGTCGTGATCATCGTGGATCCGTCTGACTACGGCGATGTGGCCGAGTTGCTGGCGTCTGGCGACGTGCCGCTCGAAAAGCGTCGCCAGTTGGCGGCCAAGGCGTTCCAGCACGTGGCGCTCTACGACACCGCAATTTCGAACTACCTGCGTTCTTCGGATGAATCCACGGATGCCACGTTCCCGCAGGAGTTGACGGCGGGCTGGGAGCGCGTGGCCCTGCCCCGATACGGCGAGAACCCGCACCAGGCGGCTGCCATCTACACGAACCCCGGCGAGACCGGCGGCATCGTCAACGCCAGGCAGCTGCACGGCATCGACCTGTCGTACCTGAACTACTTCGACGCCGATGCGACATGGCGAGCTGCTAACAGCTTCCCTGCGAACGCCGTCTCGATCGTGAAGCACGCAAACCCGTGTGGACTTGCGGTCGACGAAGACCAGGCAGTTGCGTACAGGAAGGCGCTCGAGGGCGATCCTGTCTCGGCGTTCGGCGGCATCGTCGGCTTCAACGCCGTAGTGACGGCGGAGACCGCGGCCGCGATGAAGGGTGTTCTCTTCGACGTGATCGTGGCTCCCGGCTATGAGCCGGAGGCGTTGGAGACGCTCCAGAAGCGGAAGCGGACGCGGGTCCTCCAGGTGGATCCTGCGAAGCCGAACGGTCTTGAGGTGCGGAACGTCTCCGGCGGCGCGCTGGTGCAGGAACCGGACGACCTGGTCGAGGACCCGCGGACCTGGAAGGTGGTTACAAAGAGAGCGCCGTCCGAGCAGGAACTGGTCGATCTCGGGTTCGCCTGGAAGGCGTGCAGGCTGATCCACTCGAACGCCATCGTCTTCGCCAAGGACAACGCCCTGGTAGGCATGGGCGCCGGCCAGCCGAACAGGGTGACAAGCGTCATGCTGGCGGGACGGGTGGCGAACAGGGACGGCAGGAACGCGACCGAGGGCAGCGTCATGGCGTCGGACGCCTTTTTTCCCTTCCCGGACGGTGTCGAGGCAGCGGCGGAGTACGGCGTCACCGCGGTCGCTCAACCCGGCGGTTCGATCAAGGACGATGAGGTCGTCGAGACCGCGGACCGGCTGGGGCTGGCGATGGTCATGACCGGTACCCGCCACTTCCTTCACTAGCAGCGTCCGCCGCCACTAGAAGTCGCATGGCAACATCTGTCGAGATAGTGATACCTGTGCTCAACGAGGAGCACTCGCTGCCGCCGTGCATCGAGAAGCTGATCGAGTTCACCGGTGATCACCCGGACTACGACTGGAAGATCACGGTCGCAGACAACGGCTCGACTGACCGCACGCCGGAGGTCATCGCCGAGCTCGGTGAGAAGTACCCGCATGTTGGGACTATCAGGCTGGAGGAGCGCGGCCGCGGCCGGGCCCTCAAGCGAGCGTGGCTTGCCAGTGATGCCGATGTGCGCTGCTACATGGACGTCGATCTTTCTACCGACCTGAAGTCTCTGCCCGATCTCGTGTCGGCCATCGCCAGCGAGGGCTACGAAGTGTCCACGGGCTCGCGGCTCAGCAAGGGCTCAGAGGTCATCGGCCGCAAGCTGACGCGAGAGATAACGTCACGCGGCTACAACCTGCTGATCAAGATGCTGTTCTGGCCGCCGTTCCCCGATGCGCAGTGCGGTTTCAAGGCCGTTTCTCGCAAGGCGGCGGAGGGCCTGCTGCCGCTGATCAAGGACAACGCGTGGTTCATGGACACCGAGTTGCTGCTGCTGGCGCAGGCGGCCGGATACCGGATCAAGTCGATCCCGGTGCGATGGGTCGACGATCCCGACACAAGGGTGAAGGTCGTCTCAACCGCATGGGAAGACATCAAGGGCCTCCTGAGGCTGCGTTTCGGCGGAAGACCTAAGCCGCCTAGACCATCTGAGTCATCCGGGTAGAATGGCACGGCCAACTCAATGTGCGCCTGGAAGGGGAATCGCGGCTCGTTCAACGTCGGTGTGTTCTGTATGACCGCACAGGCCGACCACCACGCAG
>JANQEF010000092.1 GCA_028278465.1 Dehalococcoidia bacterium
GCCTGCCTGATCCGAAGCGACCGATGCCGCATCCGACGCCAGCCCGGAAAGGCTGTCCTCGGCGTCGGACCAGTGCTCCCTCGACCGCCAAGCCCTGCCCTTCAGGTCGCCGAACGCCCGCGACCTCTCGCCTGCGTCGCCGTCCCAGTGATAGGTCTCGCGAGTGCTCACATCGTGCACCACATCGAATTCTCCGTAGCGCGGCGCCGCGGCCAGGCGCTCCAGCGCCTCCGGCACATCAAGCGAGGTGATGATCCCCATCATGACGCCGCTTGACCGCAACCGGCGCGTGATGGCGCGGGTGTCGACGCCCGATATGCCGACGACGCCGTTCTCGACCAGGTAGTCGTGGATCGTGCCCTCGGAGAGCGCATGGCTCGGCCGCTCGCAGTCCTCGCGCACGACGAAGCCGCGCACCTGGATGCGGCGCGACTCGACATCGGCCGGATTGACGCCGTAGTTGCCGATCAGCGGATAGGTCGGCACCAGGATCTGGCCGCCGTATGAAGGGTCGGTCAGCATCTCCTGGTAGCCGGTCATCGAGGTGTTGAAAACCACCTCGCCGGTGGTCTCGCCCTCGGCGCCGAGGCGGATCCCTTCGAAGGACGAGCCATCCTCAAGCACAAGCCTTACCTGGCCACGACTGTCTGTCACCTGCGCGTTCTCTCCTCGGGAGCTTCGTAGTGTTCCAGCGGCGCTAGATCGGTCATTTCGCGGACGGCTCCGCAGCCATCGCGTTCCAGGCCGTGGCTCCGGCGTATACCGTTTCCACGACTCTGCCCTTGAGCGTCACTCCGTCGAGCGGTGTGTTCCTGCTGAGCGATACGAAGTCGTCCGCAGAAACGGTCCACTCGGCCTCGGGGTCGAGCAGCACAATGTCGGCAGGTGCTTCGGGCTTCAGCGTACCGAGCTCTCTGCCCAGTATGCGAGATGGCTCGGCGGTCAGCCTTGAGATCAGTTCAGGCAGGGAGAGCGCTTTCTCGTGGACCAGTTTCATCACCTGTGCGAACGCTGTCTCTAGCACGTTGATGCCATGCGCCGCTTCGTCGTAGGTGCAGACCTTGTCCGTGGCGGCGTGCGGCGCGTGGTCGGTGGCGACAACGTCGATCGTGCCGTCGGCCAGCGCCTCCGGGACTGCCGCCACGTCGGCGGACGACCGCAGCGGCGGATTGACCTTGGTGTTCGTGTCGTACGCAGCGGCGGGAACAGCGTCGGGCACCTCGCCGTGCAGCCCATAAACCCACGTTTCGTCGAGCGTCAGGTGATGCGGCGTGACCTCTGCTGTCACATTCAGTCCGCGCTGCTTCGCTGCACGGATCAACTCGACTCCGGCGGCGGTGGAGACGTGGGGGACATGCAAACGCCCGCCTGTTAACGCCGCCAGCTCGATGTCGCGAGCAATCATCACGGCCTCTGCGCTCGCCGGGACCGGAGGCAGCCCGAGCCGCGTCGCCACCGGGCCCTCGTTCATCACGCCGCCGCGCACCAGCGAGTGGTCTTCGGCGTGGTTGATGATCGGTAGACCGAGCGCCGTGGTGTAGCTCAGCGCCTGCCGCATCACATTGGCGTCCGATACAGGATCGCCGTCGTCTGAGAAGCCGATCACGCCGGCGTCGGCCAGCTCGCCCATCGGCGCAAGCGCCTTGCCCCTACGGCCCTTCGTGATGGCGCCGATAGCCAGCACACGCACCGCGGCATCACTCGCCGCACGGCGCAGCACGTCCTCTATGACGGCGGCGCTGTCCTGGCACGGGTCGGTGTTCGGCATCGCGCAGACGGTTGTGAAGCCACCGCGCGCCGCGGCCTGAGTTCCCGACTCGATCGTCTCTTTCCACTCGTGGCCGGGATCGCGCAGGTGCGTGTGGAGGTCAATGAAACCGGGCGCCACGACGAGCCCCGAGGCATCGGTCACATCGTGGCCCTCCGGCGCAGCATCCAGCGGCGCTTCGGTGACCTCGACGACCTTGCCGCCGGAGATCAGCACATCGGCGACACGGTCGATCCCCTGCCCGGGATCGATCACGCGTCCGCCTCTTATGACTCTCTTGCTGTTTGCCATATCCGTTTGTCCGGTGCGCTTCTAGTCCCTGCCCCTCGAGCAGATGGCGTAGAGCACAGCCATCCTGACCGCAACGCCGTTCCTCACCTGCTCCTCGACCACCGACTGCGCTCCGTGCGCAACGTCCGAGCTGATTTCGACTCCTTCGTTCATCGGCCCGGGATGCAGCAGCGGCGCGCCTTTCTTCGCCAGCGCCAGCCGCTTGCGGTTGATCCCGTAGAGGTTCGAGTACTCGCGCAGGTCAGGCAGATGCCCCGCATCCTGCCGCTCCTGCTGGATGCGTAGCGTCATCACCGCATCAGAGTCTTCCAGCGCCTCCTCCAGTCGCTCGGCGACCAGAACGCCCTCCATGCCAACCTCGCTCAGCGTCTCGCCCGGCGACCATCCCGCGGGCATCAGCGTCGGTGGGCCGCACAGGACAACGTCGGCACCCATCTTCACCAGCCCGAGGATGTCTGAGCGGGCAACGCGGCTGTAGAGAACATCGCCAACGATCGCCACTTTCTTGCCTTCGAGCGTTCCGAGCTTCTGCCGCAGCGTGAACAGGTCCAGTAGCGTCTGTGTGGGATGCGCGTGCATGCCGTCGCCTGCGTTCACAACGGGCGCCGAGACGTGGCGCGCTACGAAGTGCGGAGCGCCGGAGTGCGGGTGCCGGATCACCAGCGCATCCACCTGCATCGCCTGCAGCGTGAGCGCAGTGTTGTAGAGCGATTCGCCCTTGCTGACGCTGCTGGCCGAGACCGAGACGTTGATCACGTCGGCGCCGAGCACCTTGCCTGCCTCTTCGAACGAGATGCGGGTGCGAGTGCTGTTCTCGTAGAAGACGGTGATGATCGTCTTGCCGCGCAGCGCGGGGGTCTTCTTTACATCGCGGCCGAGCACTTCGAGCATGCCCTCGGCGCTGTCGAGCAGTGTGTCGATCTGCTGGCGGGACAGGCTGTCGATATCCAGCAGGTTGCGTAGCTGGCCGTCGGTTACCGGCTCGGCGGCAGCAGATTCCAGCCTTGCTGTCTCAGCTGTCTCCGGGCCGGTGTTGCCGTTAACCGGTGCCTGGGTCTCGCGAACCTCTCTGCTCGTGGTCATGTGCCTGCTCCAACCGGTGACATGCGGATCAGCTCGACCTGGTCCGTGTCATCCACTTCAGTCAGCTTCACCATCACCCGTTCGTCCTGCGCCGTCGGGATGTTCTTGCCGATGTAGTCGGGCCGAATCGGCAGCTCTCTGTGGCCGCGGTCGACCAGCGCTGCGAACTGGATGCGGCTGGCGCGGCCGAAATCTGAGAGAGCGTTGAGAGCGGCGCGGACGGTGCGGCCGGTGTAGAGAACGTCGTCCACCAGTACAACCGGACGGCCTTCCAGCGAGACCGGAATAGAAGTCGGACGGACCGGGTGGACCGATGCCTGCTCCGGGTCGTCCCTGTACAGCCTAGGGTCGAGGGAGCCGACTGGCGGGACGAAGCCCTCGAAAAGCTCGATGTTCGCTGCGAGGCGGTTAGCGATGTGCACACCACGGGTCTGGACGCCGACCAGCACGAGGTCGCGGTTTCCCCCGTTCCTCTCCAGGATCTCGTGGGAAATGCGGGCCATCGCCCGGCGAATGTCATCGCTGGACAGCACGACGCGGCCATCGTAGTGACTGCTCTGGTCAGTCATCCGTCAGCCGCCGGTGTGTTGTGTGTCCGCAGCGCAAAAAAAGACCCTTGCCAGTTCGCGGCAAGGGTGTGCGGACGCCCGGCGCGTGCGTGCTGAGACTGCGGCGCGGGCCGTTCGCTTCACCGAACCCTTGCCAGCCTCACTGGACCGGTATTAAAGGCTTCGATCAGCGGTCATTTTCAGTTCACTTCGAGCATATCACCGGCCCATCGGCGCAGCAATTGCAATTCAACGCGATCGTGCAACGCGGAAAGAAGCGTCGTGGCCTTTCTAATGTGGCGGACTGTCAGCTGCCGCATCGAGTGGCGTTTTACAGCCCCTCGACCTGGCTGATCTCGAACAGGTGGCCCGAAGGGTCGCGGAAGAAGCAGCGGATCTCGCCGCCGTGCTCCGACATCTTCGGAGGCGTCAGGAACTCGGCGCCGCGTGCCTTCAACTCCTTATAGGTCTCCTGGCAGTCCTTTACCCGGATCGTGAAGGCCGCGCTCACCCGGTCCGGATCGGCCGGGCGTTCGAAGGTCACAGTCGGCTTGTCTGGCGTCGGCCCTCCGCCGGTCACAACCAGCAGCCAGTTGCCGAGAAAGGTGTAGACGAGCGAGGTTCCGCCGTACTCGCGGTACAGCTCGGCGCCCAGCACGTCCGAGTAGAACCGTTTCGACGCCTCTATGTCCTCGACGACGAGGATGTGCGTGAGCTCGGATGTCGGATCAGGAAATGGCATAGTAGGTCGCGGCTCAGATCAGAGGATTCGGTCGACGATGCCACGCAGGTAGCGCGCCTGCCCGGCATGCTGGATATTGTCACTGATGATGCTGATCAACCTGATGCCGACCGAGACCGGCGGGTCATACGAGCGGTCGACGATGCGGTCCAGCTCATTGGCATCCACCGTGTCGAGGTACGCGAAAGTGCGGTCTGACACCGCGTGGTGATGCGCCACCAGCAGCTCGCCATCAGGGCGAATCGCCGCCACCTCGTCCGGCCCGTCGCCACGGCCATCGTGCTGCGGGTTCGGCTCCATGCCGAACTTGTTATGCCAGCGCCCGGTTACCCACGTCTGCTCGATCCCGGCGATCTCCGAGACCTGCCTGTCCTGCCCGCGAGTGAGGTGCCAGGTCAGCCACGCTATCGAGTTTGCGCCCGGCTCGGGACGGTACGACAGGCCCTCGGCGCCCAGGCCGTCAACCGACATGTCGACCAGCTCCCGGATGCGCATGTAGCCGTCCTTCAGGAGCTCCTTGCCTTCCATGTCGGTATCTCCTTGCGGGCCTCTTTAGCCGGTGTGTCAGATCGGCTTCGGGCCGTCTTCGGAAAGCGCTACCGCCGACCACCTATTCGGCCTGAGTGCTGTGCCGCAGTCGCACTTTATCCTTGAAGCTCGCTTCTTTCTGAGGATCTTCTCGCCGCACGACGGACAGTCGACCGAATACCTCAACCGCCTGTTCCATCCGGCGTGGTCGATGTTGACGAACCTCCCGGCGACCAAGCCAAGCTCTTTGCACGCCGCCCGGAACTCCCGTCCATGGGCCTGCGCCTTCGGGTCGCGCTGGTGGACGATGGCGTGTGCCACTTCGTGAAGCGCGACCTGTCTTTGCTCGTCCGGCGTGCCGAGCGCTAGCAGCCGAGACGAAAGGCGGATCAGGTTCTTCGATGGCGTGAACGAGCCGAGCGTCCGCAGCATCCGGCGCGAGACCTGGATGGCCGGCATATCGCCGTCCGGCGACCACCGCCTGAACGTCTCACGGACCAGCGAGAAGATGTCGAAAGGCTGTGGGGCTGCAGGCGCTTCCAGACCGGGCAGAGCGAGCTGCGCGGTGCTGTTTGACGTTCGGCGTCGCTGTTTCGGCGAGTTCGGCAACTGGGTTAGTCTCGTGGGCGGTTGGGTCGGGACTTGCTAACGCGGCAGCGGCTGGACAGCGGCCACACAGAAAAGCGTAGCCATCTCCCCGAATCCGGCTGCGATGTGGTCAGGACCGAAAGCGGGCGGGGCTCAGGAAACCGGCGTCGATACCCGTGTCGGTACCGAGCGCCATGTCTGCCGCCACCTTGCCGAGCGCGGGTCCGAGCACGATGCCGTTGCGGCCGCCGCCAGTCGCCACGATAACGTTGCTGTCGTCTTCGAGCGGACCAACCGCCGGAAATCCGTCGGCAGTCACCGGACGCAGGCACGCCGTCTGGGTCACCATCTCAGCGTCCGCCAGGAACGGCAGGACCTTCTGCGCGGACGCAAGAATGCCGGCCCGGGCGCTTTCGGTCGGCTGTTCGTCGAAACCGACGCGCTCCTCCGTCGTGCCGCACCAGAGCAATCCGTCCGGCTTCGACCCCGCGTAGTCTGAGTCGTACCAGAGCGAAATCTTCATGGGCGGACCCGGCGCCCTCAGCCGCACGATCTGACCCTTGAGCGGCTCGACCGGCACTGTAGCGCCCGTACCCTCCAACAGCCGCGACGACCACGGCCCCGCGGCGACTATCACCTTCGCCGCAGAGTAGGTCTCGCCACCGGCCTGAACGCCCACCGAACCGCTGCCGTCAGCAACAACCGACTCCACCTCGGTATTCACCAGTCTCGCCCCTCGCGCCTCAGCCGACCGCCACATCGCGCTCGTGAACGCAGACGGGCTGATCTCGGCGCTCTCTCCGAGATACAGGCCGCCGATGACGTGCTGTGAGATCCGCGCCTCGATGTGGCTCAACTCGCCGTACTCCAGCCACCGGATATCGCCGAGCAGCGAGGAGGAGTGAGTTCGATACAGCCCGCGGTACTGCGCGGCCATCGGCTCATCGAGCGCCAGCAGCACAGACGCCTTCCTGCGCTGCAGCGGCTCGCCCGGCTCGGACAGCTCATCCGATACTTGACGGTGCAGCTCCAGCGACAGCTTCGTCAGCTCGTCTACCGGATCGGAAGGGTCGTCGAACAGCCGCGGGAGCAGGACGCCGAAAGCGAACCCGGAAGCGTGCGCCGCCACCGAGTCCTTCTCGAACAACAGCACGCTCTGGCCCCGTTGCGAGAGGAAGTGTGCTGCAGCGCAACCGGCGATGCCGCCGCCGATCACGATCACATCTGCGGTGTGGTCAGCCAACGCGGATCAGGAAAGCGTCAGGCGGCGGGTGGCGTAGATCGCATCGTCTTCCATACCCGGCCTGCGACGCCTGCGCCTCGCAACCTCGGTCTCCTGCGCCATGTGCGCCACCGCCTCCGACACGTTCTGCGCTACGCGCTCGTCGAACACGCTGGGGATGATGAAGTCCTCGGAGATGGCGTTCGACGGAATCACGTCTGCGATGGCCTGCGCCGCCGCTATCTTCATGTCGTCGTTGATCTCCCGCGCACGCACATCCAGCACGCCTGCGAAGAGGCCGGGGAAGCACAGCGAGTTGTTGACCTGGTTCGGGTAGTCGGTGCGGCCGGTCGCCATGATCCGCACATTTTCCGGCACATCCTCGGGCCAGATCTCCGGGTCCGGGTTCGAAAGCGCAAACACGATCGCATCGTCGGTCATGGTGGCGATCTGCTCAGGCGTCACCAGACCGGGGCCGGCAAGGCCGAGGAACACATCGGCGTCCTTCAGCCCCTCTTCCAGCGAGCCGGTGAAGCCGTCCGGGTTCGTGTTGTCCGCGTACCACTGCTTCATGGCGTTATCGCCGTAGTCGCGGTTTTCGGAGAGAGCGCCCTGCCGGTCGAATCCGATGATGTTCTTCACGCCGTAAGAGTGCAGGATCTTCGTGCACGCCGTTCCGGACGCGCCAACACCTGCGACAACCACTTTCAGGTCCCGCGGCTGCTTCTTCACGAGCCGCAACGCGTTGATCAGCCCGGCGAGCACCACCACCGCGGTGCCGTGCTGGTCGTCGTGGAACACGGGGATATCGAGTTCCTTCTTGAGCCGCTCCTCGATCTCGAAGCACCGCGGCGCGCTGATGTCCTCCAGGTTGATCCCGCCGAAACCCGGCGCAATCGCCTTCACAATGCTGATGATTTCTTCGGTGTCCTGGGTGTCGACGACAACCGGCCACGCATCGACCCCGCCGAACTCCTTGAAAAGCAGCGCCTTGCCTTCCATCACCGGGAGCGACGCCGCGGCGCCGATGTTCCCCAGCCCAAGCACGGCGCTGCCATCGCTGACCACGGCAACCGAGTGTCCCTTACCTGTGAGTGACCAGACTGCTTCGGGGTCGTCGTGGATCGCCATGCAGACGCGTCCGACGCCGGGCGTGTACGCCTTCGACATGTCGTCGCGGGTGTTGACCGCGAGCTTGCTGCGCATCTCGATCTTGCCGCCGAGGTGAAGCAGGAACGTCGGGTCGGAGACGGTGCGAATGCTCACGTCCTCGACCGCTGCGATCGCCTCCGTCACCTCCTGGCCGTGTTCGATCGAGCGGGCGTTGATCGTGAAGTCGCGGACCATCATTCCGCTGGAGGTGGAGACGACGTCGATGGCCGAGGCGTCGCCGCCCGCGTCGCCGATAGCCGAGGTGATCAGGCCGAGCATTCCCGGCTTATTCGGGTACTCGGCTCGAACGGTGATGCTGTATGCGACTCCTGGTGCCGGTCCAGCCATGCTGAACAACTCCTTGTTGGCGGTCAGAACACGCGCAGCAGGTGGCGCGGGTGAATCGAATTTCCGGAATGTCTGAATACTAGAACCGGGCATCGGACCGGCTGCTGCTCAGGCCTGCCAATCCCAACTAGACTCCAGTTCGAGCAAATCTTAACACCGCGGCCTGCTGGACCACCTTGTGAATCCGAGGCCGTCTGAGCGCCGATTCGGTCTATCGAAGCCTTACGAACGGCGCATCCGGAGTCGCCAGGACCATCATCGCGCCGAGCCTCTTCACTCGGCGGCGGCGAAAATGTCGTAAAGTGCCACCGACGTTCAGGCGGCCACATCAGGAGACGAGAATGACGCAAGCGCAGGACCAGACGCCGGCCATCAGGGGAAAGTTCACCACCGCAACGATCACCCGCAGGGAGGACATCGCGCACGACCTGTGGAAGATCTGGCTGAAGCCCGAGCAGCCGTTCATGTTCAAGCCGGGCCAGTACTGCACCATCGGCGCCGGCGGCATCGAACGGCCTTACTCCATCGTCTCATCGCCCGACGAGCCGGAGATCGAGCTTTTCATCGAGCTTGTGCCACTTCCCGACGGCAACCTCACACCTATCCTGTACGAGATGGGTGTCGGCGAAACGGTCACGCTGCGGCCGCGGCCCAAGGGCATCTTCGTCCTGCAGCCGAGCTACAAAAACCATGTGCTCGTGGGCACCGTCACCGGCACTGTGCCCTACGTCAGCATGCTGCGGAAGTTCCTCAACGACCCAGCCTGGCCCGAAAGCGACGATGTCCAGCGCTCCGACCACCGCTTCTTCGTGCTCGAGGGCGCGAGCTACAAGCACGAGTTTGGATACGACGATGAGCTCGGTGACCTGGCCGATAAGCACGACTTCATCGAGTTCCTGCCTTCTGTAAGCCGCCCTGACGAGGAGCCGAACGAGGGCTGGACCGGCGCCACCGGCCGCATCAACACGCTGGTCGAGGACTACGTGGCTGAGAAGGGACTGGCGCCTGCTGACACCTGCATCTACGCCTGTGGTCATCCCCAGATGATCGAGGACGTGAAGGCGCGCTTCGCAGACACCGATTACCACTTCATCGAAGAGCGGTTCTGGAAGGAAGATGACTAGGCGGCGGAGCCGCATCTCCTGTCCGCCAGCGTCCTTCTCATGCGGTAAGATTCGCGGCGCACTGAACTGACCGCACATCGAAACGCGATCCTGCGAACCCGGACGGCTGACGCGCCGCGACCGGTTCGCCATGACACGGCAACCACACAACGGAGATCAACATGGCAGAAAAGATAGGTTTCGTCGGCCTCGGCATCATGGGGAAGCCGATGGCCCGCAACTTGATGAAGGCCGGCTACGAAGTCACCGTCTTCGACCTCTTCCCTGAACCCGTTGACGAGCTGGTGAGCGAAGGCGCAGGCCGCGCCGAGTCCGGCGCAGACGTCGCCAGCAAATCCAGCATCGTCGTGACGATGGTGCAGAACAGCCCGCAGTCTGAGGCGGCGATCCTCGGTGAGAACGGCGTGCTGTCCGGCGCCAGCAAAGGCGACCTGATCGTAGACATGAGCTCCATCGAGCCCGGCTCCTCGCAGAAGATCGGCGCAGCCTGCGATGAAGCAGGCGTCGGCTTCCTGGATGCTCCGGTGTCCGGTGGTGAACCGTTCGCCGTGTCCGGCGACCTGGCGATCATGGTCGGTGGCAACGCCTCGGACTTCGAGACGGCGAAGCCGCTGTTCGATGTGATGGGCAAGTCGTCCGTGCTGTGCGGCGGTCACGGCGCGGGCAACGTGGTCAAGCTCGCCAACCAGATCTGCGTGGCGTCGAACATCATGGGTCTCGCCGAGGCGATGACGCTGGCTGCTAAGGCCGGCGTGAACCCGGAAACGGTGTTCGATGCGATCAAGGGCGGACTGGCCGGCAGCAACGTGATGAACGCCAAGGCGCCGATGATGTTCGAGCGCAACTTCAACCCGGGTTTCCGGATCGAGCTGCACTACAAGGACCTGAACAATGCCATGACGGCGGCGAACTCGCTGAACGTGCCGCTGGTGATGACGGCGCAGATGCAGCAGATCCTGGGCGCGCTGCTGGAGTGGGGACACGGCAAGGAGGACCACGCCGGCTTCCTGCACTTTCCGGAGCGGCTCTCAGGCGTCGAGGTCAAGAAGTTCTAGGCTTTGCAGAAGCGATTCGACGGCGGCGAAGGGACGGCAAACCTCGCCGCCGTTTCGCGCCTGGCGACAAGCCGCGGATCCGTCACGCCGCGGCCGTTGACTATCTTCTACATCCGGCCATATCATCCTTCCGCTGTCGAAACGACAACACCTCCCGGGTGCCGTCCGGCCTGCAAACAGGAAGGGCCGGCGGTGAAAAGGGAAAGCGGTGAGATTCCGCTGCGGTAGCGCCACTGTGATCGGCGAGTCCGCCTGCAACTGCCACTGACCGGCCAACGCCGGACGGGAAGGCGCAGGAGGACACTGGAGCCGAGAGTCAGGAGACCTGCCCGGAGAGGTTGAGTGACTGCTTCCCGCCGTGGGAGTGGCTCTCCGCTTTGAGGCTCCGGCTCCGTTCGTTAAGCGTTCGCAATCGAACGCCCGGAACACCGCAAGGCAAGAGACAAAACCCTGGCGCGAGCGTCGGGGTTTTTCGCGTGCTGCGCACTTCGGTACGGAAACAACGCGGCCTTATCGCCGCATCGTCGGTCGTGAACCGGCTCGTGATCGGCTTCGTGGTGATCGGTGTCATGCTGCTCGCCGCAACGCTGGTCGCGCTCTCCACCGGCCCGGTCGCCAT
>JANQEF010000143.1 GCA_028278465.1 Dehalococcoidia bacterium
CTCTTCGAATTCGTGAGAGCGAATCAGGCCCACTGCCCGATCGCCACGATGTGTCGCCTGCTGGACGTCTCCGCCAGCGGCTACTACGCGTGGCGGGACCGGCCGCCGTCGGCCCGTGAGCAGGCCGATGCGCTACTCGAGCAGCGCATTCGGGCGATCCATGAGCACTCCCGAGAGACGTATGGCGTGCCGCGGATCCACGCCGAGCTCGCCGAGGAGGGCATCCGAGTGGGCCGCAAGCGGATCGCTCGGCTGATCCGCAGGGCTGGCCTGCAAGGCGCTAGCCGGCGCAAGCGGTTTCGGACGACGCAGCGGGCGAAAGAAGCTCGTCCGGCCCTGGATCTGGTCGAGCGTGACTTCGTCGCCGGCGGGCCGGAGTACAACCCGCAAAGGCGGCATTCTCGATCGGCTACTTCAGTCCCGCGGTCTTCGAGCGCCGAGCCGAGAACGCACGCAACTCACCGCACGCTACGCGTTTCCGCAGGAGTCGACTGATGGAGAGATACGACCCACTACCGGGAGAGCAGAGCCCAAGCCTCTAACCGTCCGCCAAACCGGGGCAGGTCTAACCAATAACCACGTACGTGAAGAACCGGGCCTGCGACTCGATTCGCGGAGAACAAGCGGCGTATCGCTATGTCATCTGAAGCACAGCTAGCTGGCTAGAGCGACTTTCCCAGCCACCTGCGACACCGCGGGCTGGCTGGTGTGAAGCTGGCGCCGCCGACTACTCCCAGGGCACAGGATTGACGAGCGCCCCGTCAGCGAGACTTTGCTTGGCGGCTTCGATCAGAGGTCCGTCGAACTCGTCCTTCTCGTAGGGCCTTGCAGCAACGAAAGGGCTTGGGGCTGGCGCCATCGGGATGATTACATCGCGGCCCACCGCGTGAAGCCAAACCGCTACGAGATAGATAGGTGGACAGCGCAGGATTCGCGGCTCGAAGTCCTGGCCCGTCTCTTCACTGAACGCTTCGGCCTGCGCGACCGCGGTTACAGTCTGTTCGACAAAGGGACCTTCGGTGAAATGCGAGAAGCTGACGTCCTCTTCGTCGGCTGGCCCCTGTGCGAGTTCCGCAGCGGCGACCGGGGTCTCGCCGCGAAAGACCGTGTAGCTCCAGCCCTCGAGCGAAGCGGTCTCGAGGTAGGAGGCGTCGAGGATTTGTTCCGGCGTTATGGCGAAGACCGGCAGTGCCTCGGGGGCCTCGAGTTGCTCAGGCACCATCTCGGTGAGGGCTCTGGTTGCTCCCCCCAGCGGTCCCGCCGACCGAGCTAGTTCTTCTGCCAGAAGGGCTCTTCCGGCATCGGGCGTCTTTCTCGTCCTCAGTGCCATCGTCTTACCCCTGGCGCCACTAGCGCGTGAAGTAGGTCCACTGCCAGGAGCCCCTCGCGTTGTCATAGCGATCGCGAAAAGTCGTGAACTCATAGTCATGCGACCCGGATTGGGAATCTTCGATCCAGAGCCGTCGGGTGACGCCGTCCTCGCGGTAACCCTCAATGATGACAAAGTGCCCAAGGCCGCCGCTTCTCCACCCGATGAAGCAGCCTACGGGCCTTCCGGCGTCGATCTCGCTGCGCACTCGGGCGAAGCTCACCGTCCCCGAGGTATTCCCTGCGTCATGTCCCACTGCGGCGAACCCCTGCTCGAGGCGGTGAGGTTGGTTGCACGGAGCGCTGGCGCCGTTCTGGCAGCAGGTCGTTTGGCCAAAAACCCGATTCACCAGCAGGCACTGGTACCAGGGGCTGGTGGGCTGGTAGAAGCGCGAAGTGCTGGTCGAAACGGCTGCCCAGCACCACTTGGTCTGCTGCTGGTGTTGCATGTTGAAGCCGAGCCGCCGCGACCCACCAGCACCGCCCAACGGTGTTTCGACCGCCGGTGCCGTGGCCTCGGCCTCGGGCCCAACCGTCGCGCCGGTCTCGAGGATCTCGCGGCGCTGGCGAAAGATGCTCGGAATCGTCATCGGCGGTGACCTATTTGGTTGTCGCCGAGATGGCTAGGAAGAAACCTGTTTCGAACTCGGTGTCGAGTTTCAGCTCGTCAGGCGAAGTGAGGATAGCGCCCGGCACCAGACCGGCACCCAGCTTCCTGACCTCCTGAAAGGTCAGACCGATGCCAAAGGAAAAGACGCTACTGAAGCGAATGCCGCCGCCGAGAAAGATCCCGACCGCGTCGTCCTCCGGGTTGATCCCGATGTTGATTTCGCCGCTCAACGTGCCGCGCTCCCAGGCGCGGGGCGCAAGCGTAAGCATCGCCGCCACTTTCTGGCCGACGAAATCGTCATCGCCGCTACTCTCGACGATTCTGAAGCCGTCATCAACCTTCTCGGTCGAGAACGAAGGGTCATCGACGAAGCTGTAGACCACCGCGCCGCCGTAGCCCAGCCGGATCGGCGCGTAGGGCGACACTACGACGTTGACGTCCAGCGCCTTGGCCTTGACGCTCTTGGCCACCGTCGCGTTGGCCGAGTTTACGGCGATCTTGATCGTCACGGTTTGGACCGAGTTCGGCGTGAAGCTCACCGAGGCGAGGTTGAGCGCCGTATCAACTTTGGCCATGAGCGGGGCGAACTCGGCCAGCTTGGCTAGGCCGGTGTCGGTCGAGGCGCGTCTCGTCTGGAGGCGCAGTCCTTCTATCGAGGCGTCCCGGACGCAGTCGTTCGAGGGAGCTAAGTCGGACAGCTTGTCGAGGCTCTTCTCGATTTCCGGCCAGCCGGCGTTCAGTCGCTTGCGCATCGCATCAAGACCCCAGCTCGCGACGTCTTGCTTCGCCTGCCCGATGATGACTGTGTCGGTCGAGGCGGAGGCCACGAGCAGGCGAGGAATGTCCTCGAGCGCCTGCCGCACGTTCTCGACGTCCGATTCGACCGCTGCAAAAACACCGTTCGCCTCCGCTATGGCCGTCTGGTGCGGCGCGCAAGGATCCTCAGCCGCCGCTTCTGGAGCCGCCTCGCCGCCGAGAGGTGTGGTCGGTGTCGGAGCCAACCCGGTGACCAGCTGCGCCAGCGTCGCGGCAAACGACGAAGCGGCGGTGAAGTCTGCCGTGTCAGTAGTGACAATCTCCTTCGTGTAGGTGTAGAGCAACGGATTCTGGTCGCCGATCACGATACTGAGCGTCTCAGCCTTCTCGACGGACAGCTCGATGGCTTGGCTCAGGTCGCGCCCACCGGCCACCACTTTGCCGTCCTGCTCGAGCTCCCACTTGCCCTGCTTCTGCAGGATCCGTAGTGTGCTGCTCGTCTTCTCCAGACGAGCCGCCCACGTCGGCGCCGCCAGCAGACTAATCAACCCTAGGGTCAAGACCCGTCTCTTCGCGCTCATAGCCAATCTCTCCTCCCGAGTATCCGATCGTTGACTAGTTGATCAGGGGAATCCTTATGTTGAAGACAGTGCGAATGCTGCCCGGCGTCAGGTTCTGCAGCGGTTGGCCGACTGAGAACACGCCAATCCCCCAGAGAAAACAACGCCACAGGTCGTGTGCGGTGCCGAAACCAGCGTTCGGCAGGATCAGCACCACCCAGCCGACTCCCACGGTGACAATGAACCACACGCACCAGATCCAGAGGTTGAGGTTTTCGACCTGGACAGCGAGCTCGCGCGAGGTCGGCGGCGCTGCGCCGCCGAGCGGGGTCCCTCCGAGAGCCTTGTCGCGCAGTATCTCCTCGACACGAGTGTGGGCTTGCGCAGGCGCCAACGCGTCGTTGTAAAGGTCATTGAGACTCATGACCGCTTTCCTGATCGCCTGCTTGGTTGGGTGTTCATCGGTTCCATCAGGCCACCCGTCGAGAGCGCGCCGCAGCCCGCGATCGATGATCTCAAGCGATCTCAACCGATCGCTGCGCTTCTTCAGGTACTCTTCGAGTTTGGCGGGATCGTAGGGAGCGTGCAGGCTGGGGACGCGGGGCGGTAGCAAGTCCTTACTTCGAAGATGCTGCTTCATCAACTGGTTGGTCAGGCGGCTGCATGCGTCGATCAAGTCCGCCAGCGACACCCCACTCCTGTCGGCAGCCACGTCGATCGAGGTCCTGACTCTAGCCGCCCTCTCACGCAGCACCGTAGCGGCCTTGACCGCCGAAAGCCGCTGGGCGCGAAACGGCGCGAAGACACCAAGCAGAGTCGACACACCGATTCCCGAGAGGAGCAGCACCAAGCCACCCAACCGATACCCGGTGCTGCTCGCGTGCACCACCAGCGGGATCTTCTTGACCTCGGCGCTCCCCGCCGCCAGCAGGGAAACGTTGCCTTCATATGAGCCAGGAGCGATCGGTCCGCGGATGCTCAGAGCAATCGACTGGGACGTCCCGGGAGGGACCAGAACCTCTGCAGCCTCCCCATCCTCCGGTAAGAGACTTAGGCTGTTGGCGCTGATCCTCCTCTTGCTGTCCTTCTCCTGCAGCGACGACGCTGCGATGCGGATCCGTGCCGCTCGACCTGACGCCGTCGCCACGAAATGGGTGGTCGGATTCTCCGCGTGCAGCAACTCCTCCTTCGCCGGCTCGCTCACCGACCAGGCCAACGTGCCGGCCTCGCGGTTAGTCACCTGATACCGCTCAACGATTAGGTTCTCTTCATGCCGGACGACGAGCCAGCGATCCTCGTCGGCATCCGCACCTAGCCGAGAGACACACGCGCGGACACGCCAGAGACACTGAGCACCGGCGCTACCAAGGAACCTAACCTTGCTCGTAGGGAACTTGATCGATAGGTTCCCGGTGTCTCCGCGTGCACAATCGGCCTCGCGAGGGGATTCGTTGAGGCAGTCCTCGTCCAGCCAGTCGCACAGCTGAGGCCTACGATCGGCCTGGCAGAGCGACCCTTGCTGTCCGGGGATCTCGAGGACGAAGTCGGCCTCAGGGGCAGACTCGCCCGCTGGCAGTCGAATCGTGATCGAAGGGGACTCCGTCACCACATGTGTCGCAGCGATGCCGCTCTCCGTCGCACTAGGTTCCGCCGAAGCCGACGACATGGGTCTGGTGACCAACGGAGTCTTCTGCTCGGCGGCAGCGCCCAAGGGCAAAGCCACGATCGATAGGCCCACGATCAGCCAAGGCGACACGGCGGAGCCGCGCCTAGTCGGTGCTCTTCCGGCGTTTGATCTCACTTACAGTCATCCTGCCTTCGGACAATGCCGGCTCGTGCCCTGTGAGACGGACGCCGATTCCGGCTTCTCCCGAGGAGCGTCCACCCCGTCCTCAAACACCGTCTACACGGAGGCGTGGCAGCTGCCGGGCTCCCTATCTCGTGGAGCGGCGCGGGTCCCCTTTGGCACTTCGCTTTGAATGAAACTGCCAAACACACGACACGCAGCCTCCTCGAGCGTCAACAGCCGACTGCGCACAACCCTCGCAGACGTCAGGAAGTGCGTGCCCGGCAAGGCTTGAGGCTGACGACGAGATCGATAAGCGAGTCGTGCCGTTGCGTGGCCGGTTCATCGATCTGGCACGGGTGTTCAACAAGTCACGCCCGAGAAGCCGCCCTTCTCAGGCACCCCTCACACAAGGCCGCGGGCTCTCTCTAGGGTCAAGAAGCGTCTGTCAGTCTTCTGCCCTACTTTCGCCAGGCTAGAGCGACCAGCCGCACCTCGACATCCGAGCGGCGGGGCCTCAGTGAGGTGACCTCGAGCTCCTCCGTCGTCGCGTCGAAGCGGTATTCGAGCTTGTCGATCTCCTCGGTGAGCTCGGTGTTGAGCTCCTCGAGCTGCTCCGTCAGGGCCTCCACGGTCTCCTCGGCCCGCTTGACGTCCTGCTTCTCTTTCGACGAGCGGCCCATGCCGCGGACGGCGGTCGAGGCGCGGGAGAGGGTCGTGTAGCTCAGTCTCTTGCTGCCGGTCAGCGCTGAGAAGAGGGTCGCGCCGATTGACAGCGCGTTCTGGAGTCTCTGGCCGCTTGCCTGGTCTTTCTCTCGCTCCACCGCCTGTTTGGCCTTTCGAATCCTCTCCTCGAGCGTGGTCACCTTGGAGGCGAACCTCTTGCGAAGCTTGTCGGTCTCCTCGTCGCGGCGCTCGCGCGCCAGCTCGGAGAGACGGATGCGGAA
>JANQEF010000157.1 GCA_028278465.1 Dehalococcoidia bacterium
TCGTCGTCCGCTACGAACGGTCATCCCGGCTGTACCTCGCTTTCTTTCACTTGGCTTCGGCCCTGATCGTCATGCGACGGTTATGAAACCGCTTCTAGGCACGCTGATCGTGTACCTCGATGTTACCACGGCTCCGGTGCAAGAAACGGTCACCCTGCGCATCTCGAACTCGGTGCTCTACGAGCGGGGCAATGCGGACTCGTTGACCGTCTCCGGCATCGGCCTCGTTGAGGACGAGCAAGCAATTGTCCTCGACTCACTACCCGACTATTCGACCCTGAGCTATTCGCTCGGCAGCTTCGCACCGCCGCCCCCGCCAGTCGTCCACTACAGTCTGCCCAGCTCAGGAATCCGCGAGGGTGGTTACTCGGTTCTGCTTGGTGGCTCCCGGCTCGACGCGGTCACCGAGGTTTACTTTGGGACCCAGCCAAGCCCATCGTTCGAGACGTTCGCAGAAAACTCGATGTCGGTAGTCGTCCCGCCGTGGGATGGTGAGAGCGAGCGGGTCTACGTCCGCGTAGTGACTCCCTGGAGCGAGGCATTCGCGTCCGGCATCTTCGAGTACGACTGCGACAACAGCGATGGTGATTTCCTCTGTCCAGAGCTGGACAATTGCCCGCTCATATACAACCCCGACCAGAACGACGGGGATACGGATGGGGCGGGGGAGCTGTGCGACTGCAACGACACCGATTCAGACGTGTTTCCCGGTGCACCCGAGATCAATGATGGTCTCGATAACCAGTGCTCCGGCGACGTCGGATTCGGGCTCGTGGACGAAATCTCTGGAGAAACCGGATTCCACGACCCCAATGATGACAGCAAGTACTCATGGACCCCTCAGGCCGGCGCGACGATGTACGAGGTCGCCCGTGCGTCTGAGCCGGACTTCTCGGGTGGATGCTTGATTCTCGCGACCTCGATGTCGTTCATAGTTGACCCGGATACCCCGTCTACCGGTGGCCTGTTCCACTACTTGGTCAGGGCGAGCTCTCCCTTAGCCGGGAGCTGGGGAGCCGGTTCTGCAGGCGAGCGAGTGATCGGCTGCCCGTAGCCAAGGGCTTCGACGCGATACGCGACGATCCGGACGTTCGCCGATTTGGTGCCGGGTATCGGCACCGAGCGGTAGCTCAACCTCGATGCCAACTCTACGTAACAGCATGGAGTTCCTGGACACCAGTGGAATCCCTGGACAAGAAAAGAGGCGCCATTTCAAGAACACCTCGAAATGGTGCCCCCACTGGAGTGCCTCATAAGGCGACCAGCGACTCGCTCTAACCTATTGACTCGATAAGGGATGTGGTTTCGGGCAAACCGGCAGAGTGGAGCGACGAGCGGATTCCTAGTCCCCCGAACCTCTTTCGTGCGAGAATCACGCAACGGTCGTCATGACCCTGCCGGAGAGGTGTTATCTGCTCAGGAGGCCAGTGCTACCCGTGGGTGGTCGACGGATGAGCCGGAACTCATGGACGTGTGACGAGCTCGCCAGGTGGGCGAGTAAGCACCCAAGACAGGCATGCCGTTGCAGGCACACGACGGCCGGGAGTCAGGTCAAGCGACAAATGTGGGAGACCAATGTCACACCTACACACTACACCTATAGCTGATGCAGCCTACCAAGGTGAGAACAAATTGCCATCGAGGTCGAATACGATGACGTGGGGCGGAGGGGAAGAAGCATGATGAGGATTGCTGTGGCGATCGGCTTGTGTGTGAGTCTCAGTGCGGTGCTGGCTGAGGAAGGAAAGCAGAACCGCGGCGAGAACGGTCTGTCGTATCCACTGGCTGACATGCGCATGAGGCCAGAGAGTCAAGGGCTTCAGAGCTACGTGGGTATGCTCTTCGGGGACGAACTCAGAACTGGGCAAACGGGCGCCAAGCCTCACCAGGGATGGGATCTGTTCGCCCCAGAAGGCACACCTGTGTACGCCATTGCGGATGGAAGAGTGCTTCATGTGCAGGAGAACCACCCCGACTATGGCATTCAGTTGATTGTGTCCTTCTCGCTCGAAGGCGTGGAGCGATACGCGCAATTCGCGCACCTGTCGAGTGTCGATGTGGCGAAAGGCGCAGAGGTAAGAAGAGGGCAACGCATTGCGAAGAGCGGGGTTAGTGGAAACGGTGATACGAAGTATCCTCACTTGCACTTTGAGGTAAGAACCATCAGTGACTTGAAAGCTGGTTCAGGGCTGGCAAGTCGTCTGGATCCCGCCGGCATCTTTCCGGCGATGTACAAGGTCTACGAGGACTACGCGAAGCGGCGCACGGGGACCATTGACTGATTAGAGGCCGTCGCAACCGTGCAGGAGGGGCCGTTTGTATGTACAAGCAACCTAATAATTCGAGAGCGGTCGTCCCTGAATCTCGCTCCTACCGAGTCGGCACCGTCGTCGACAGTGGGCGGCGTGTCGTCGAACCGTCCCGAACGGGCCCGACATAGAAACTGACCAGCGTTACTCGCTGCCCGGCTGGTGACGGACGTTGACTCGAAGCCGGCGGCCCTCTGGAGACTCAATGTGCCGTCCCGCTGATGACGCAACCACCCGACAAGGTGAATAAGGGGACTCGTGACATGAGAAACCTTCTTGACTCCAACCGCGTCAAGCCGCTGTTGGTGGCGCTCATCTTCGCCGCAATCGTGATGGCACTCGGCGGCTGGATCGCGCAGCGACAGCGCGACGCACTCGAGAAGATGGTGTCCGACGTTCAAGCCGCCGGTGTCCAGCTAGAACCCCTTGGAGAACTAACCCAGCGTGGTGTCGTAGAGGCAACGGCGGACTACGACCAAATGATGCGCCTGCGGTGGCCGTGGTCGGCGGTGCGGCTCGACAAATATCTCCAAGGAAGCCGGGTGGTCAACAGCTACTTGGCCAGCAACGCCGAGCGGGCTAGAGAGATCCGTCGGCAAGACGGCGAGTCGTCTATCGCGGAACCCGGAACCGGCGATGGTGCTAGGGAGGTAACACGCGTTCCTCGCATTCCAATCCCCTGGTACGTCGTGTTCTTCGGTTGGGAACAATACGCCTGTTTCTTCCTCGCCGCATTTTGCTGGGCTGAGCTGAGGCGGCTGAGGTTGCGGCTCCGTAAAGAGGAGTGGATAGCGAGAAAAACTCGTGACGCCGCAAGGCTCAACACTCCGGACGATCAGGCGATCCAGTCCGGCAGCGCCCAGGCAGCGCTCGATCACTTCATGACGGAGTGTGCGGCAGTCGTCTACGGCAAGCGCCGAGCCGCCGAGCGCGACCAGCGACTGCTGCGGCGGTTGCTTCGCTTTACCTGGGTCGCCATAGTGGAACGGTCGCTCACGGTGTACGCGAGAACAGGAGACCGGATTCAGGCACTCGAGGCGGCGACAAGCACGCGGGAGCGTGACGACGTTCGCTTCGATGGACAATTCCACATCGAGCAGTACCTGCAGTGGGCGATTCCGAGTGTAGGGTTCTTGGGAACGATCCGTGGAATCTCGGCCGCTATGGACGCTGCGCAATCGGCCGCCGACTTGCCCACGGTCGTCTCCTATCTCGGTGTTGCCTTCTACTCGACGCTTACCGCGCTGGTATTGAATCTCCTACTAATGGGCAGGCGTGCCATGACGTTGAACTACCGGGACGAGGTCTTCGTCCGGCTCGACGAGGCGCTGCGGGCGCACGTCCTTTCAAGGCTCGCCGGCTATGGCATGGAACACCGGCCCCGTTCCGAAAGCGCGCCTCCTACGGCTGCCGCTGCGCCGTGAGGTTCAACAATGGCGCGAAGGAGACACCGCAACCTCGCCTTCGAAACAACTGTCTCAGTCCTAGACTTCGTTACGATCTGTTTGGGCGCAACGCTGCTGCTGGTGGTGATGGTTCCGGCGCACAGCGGCACCTACGCCTCGATCGCTAGCCGGCAGCGTGCGTTGGAGTTGGTGCGCGAGCACTTTGCCCGGCAGACGCGCGACTCAACGATCAGGCTGACGGGTGATCTCTCTGCGAGCCATCCTGGGCTCGCACCGCCGGCCGCTGTGGCGCCGTCGCAGCTCTCGGGGATGCAACTTTCTATGCTGCCCGAGCGGCAACGCGTGCGTCGCAGCGAGCTGCTAGTGCAGTTCACGACCGATACGAAGACACTTGAGCACATGCTGACGGAGGTCGCCGGTGTGCTCGAGCGACGCGGCGTAGGTTACGTCGTGGTCTACCCATTCGAGTCCCCCGCGCACGCCGGGCCCGGCGCGGACGGCTTCGGCTATGCCCTCGGCGCTCCGTCGCGCGTCCGTGGCCTGGCCGAACGGATCCTTCACGCTACGACACTGACTCTGGAGGCTTCGCTGGCCGCGGCGGTCGAGGCCGAGGGGCACACGGCAACTCCAGCCGAGCCGGTCGTGATCGTAGTTCACGAGCCGGCGCCTCTCTCACGTCTGGCCTCCGCCATGACGGCGACGGGATGTCCGCGACCGGGCCTGTTCTTAGTGGGCCCGCCTCTCGACGAGGACGGCGCGCACGCGCTGCAAACGCTGATGGCGGGCTGCAAGCGCGCGGACTATGTGGGGGTCGAGCCGTGAGCCGAGGTCGAGCAGAGACCCGCGGCGTCGACGGATTCGGCATCACGACGTCGGCACTGGACATGCTGTTCTGCGCGCTCGGGGCGATCATGCTGATCTTTGCGCTCCAGGAGCGGTCTCTGGTCGAGATGGCGTTTCTACCCGGAGAGCGGGAGGCGACTTCGTCGATCGCTCGGCGCACGGCGACGCTGCTCGAGGCCAGCGCCAGCGAAGCCACGCACTGGCCGGGTGTGCAGGCGCCTCCAGCCCTCGATGGCCAGGTGGTATTCGTCCTCGACCTATCCGGCAGCCTCGCGAATGATGCGCAGCAGCGTGCACAGCGGCATCTCGTCACGAACTACGTGCTGCAGAACCGCATCGAGGATTTCGCGGTCGTCCACTTCGCAACGACCCCGCTGACCTCGATCGAATTCGGGCCATGGGACGACGCGAAGGTGCGCACGATGGTCGCCTCGCACGGTTGGAATGAGTCGGTCGTGCACGCAACCTCCAGCCGGGCCGCAAGACGGCTCCGGTCGCTCGAGGACGCCGGCCTGCCGCGTAGCGAGATTCAGCGAATCGAATCGGCCGATCTTCCGGCGAAGCTGGCGTGGCTCGAGGTGATGATCGAGGAAGGGCTGCCTGGGCAGGTGGTCGGCAGCTCGACCGAGATCGATCTTGCGCTCGAAGCGGCCGCGACGCTGGCGCGAGCATCCGGCGGGAAGCCGCACGTCGTGTTGGCCTCGGATGGGGTCGACTCTTCGCCACTAGGTGGCCCGGCTACGTTAGGAGCATTCGAGCGGCGGATCGCCGTCTCGCTCGTGGACCCGTCCGCATCCTCATTCGCGCGCGGCGTGGCGGCGATGCAGAGGTTCGCTTCGGCGAGCGACGATCATGTGGTGATCAGCGGCTATGGCGTGATCGCAAGGACACGCCAACCGTCGGAGGCCATTCCGGTCGACGGCGTGTCGCGTGACCCAAGGTTTTCTGGAGAGGACGAACCATGACACGCTATCTACTCGTCCTCCTAGCCGCGCTGGCGGCGGCGCCTACGCTGGTCGCGACATCGCCAGTCGAGACACTGTGGATCGCCGACGACCGGTTCGACGCGTTCATCGCGTTAGATGACCCTGCGCCCGTCGATCGCGAGCAGTGGGCCTCGTGGTCGCGCGCCAACGCTAGGCCATTGCTACCGGACAAGGAAGGGCACTACCTCGTGTTCACGCGCGAGTTCGACGGTCGTGTGTACACGCTGTTCTTCGGTCCGTACTCAGGGCCTCCGGAGGTCGAGAGTCAACGCCTTCAAAGGGAGATCGCGGAAGCAATGAACGGCGAGCCGTCGCTGTTGGCTGCCCGGGTGCGTGTTATCGACTCGCGTGGACTGAGCGAGATCCGTCGCTTAGGAGTTGCCGACTGGACGCGGATCGAAACGCTCGCGGCGAGCCGGGTGCGCACAACCATAGCGGAGGCGGTGCGAGAGGCGAGTCGACAACCCGACGGGACCGGGCTCTCCGCGACTCTTCGGACCCAACTCGTTGCATTGCGAAATGCCCAGGTGCTGGGCGGGGAGTTTGAGGATGTCGCCGGGCGAACGCTAGGAGCAGACGATGCCGCGGCGATGGATCTCGCGCTGGGGCGCCACTTCGTGGGTTTGGTCGCGGCGGACTGGGACGTGGAGCGCCTGAGACGAGAGGGTCTGGATGCGAGCAATGTGGAGGGTCTAGTCGGTGCCATCGTCAGAGTCCTCGAGCGTCCCGGCGAGATCGACGCCCTTGGCTGGTTCGACCCGGCAACAGGGTCTTGGGCCGTTCCACAGGTGCGCGATCTCTTTTCCCCTGGCGAGACGTTTGAGTCGATGACGGGGCCTCAGGTCGATGCGGCGCTCCGGGGTGTGGGTCGCGTGCTCGTAGCGGCGGCCTCCTACCGCTGGGATTTGCCGACAGCCGAAGTCTTGGCACCTACACCGGGGGTGCGACAACTTGAGCGCGTGTCCGACCTCCTCGCGGAGAGCGGGGACCTCGAGGGCGCTCGGATCATTCGAGAGGCGCTGCGAACGGCCGGCGAGATCGCACCTGACTGGATCGACATCGGCCAGGCGCTGGCAGCTGGCTTGCAGAACGACCCGCGGTGGGCGGAACTCGACGCGCGTGATCTCGCGGAGGGCCGGAAGGCTCTGGTCAGGAAGAGCCGCGAGCGGTCGGGAGAGGAGATCACACCCTCGGAATTTGATGCGTGGCTCGAGAGTGGCACCGACGGGAGGGAGATGCAACGGGTGGCCGACATCGCCCGCGAGATGATCGGTTTGTGGGGCATCGTCGCGGCGGTAGGGGGTGCGTCCAAGTCGAGCGACGCGAGTACGTGGACCCCCGAGGAAGTCCGCGACGCGGTCGCCCGTATCGGGCGCGCGGACCGGATGATGCGGCTGGCCGAGGCGCTGGAGGCCGAGCACGACCAGGCGGTTGACTTGTCCAGCGCCGTCAGCGAGGGCGTATCCGGCGAGAAGCGCCAGGAACTGGCGAGGGCCCTGGGCGAAGTGGCGGGCGCCGCCGGCGACGAGGCTGCCGAGCAACGGGGAGAGGAGATCCTCTCCGCGGCGGGCGCTGCCGAGACGGGAGGTGTGGACGCGGCAGCGGCGACGGCCGCGGTCGAGGCCGCTGCAGCAGAAGGCGGGCAGCAACCCCACGGCGAGCCTGGGGACGGATCCCATGGAGAGAGCCTGGGCGGCGACGGTGACGGCGATGGTAGCGACAACGGCAGCGGCGCAATCCCGCTCCAGAGCCTGCCGGTCTTGGAGATGATTGCGCGGCTGGTCGGCCAGTACTTCGGCGTCGAGGCCTATCTCCGTCAGGCCGCCATGCTCGTCTATCTATTTGCGGAGGACGCGGTCAAGGAATTGGTGGACAAGCTGGCAGAGGTCAACGACCTGTTCGGCGACGACCTGCAGAGGCTCGCGAGCGGGGTGAACTCGGCGCTCGACGAGCTAGGGCCGTACCTCGCCGACATCGGAGCGCTGGCGGAAGCGGCAATCGAGCAGGGCTTCGAGCGAGCGCGGCAGGAACTGGTCGAACTGGTCAGCCACGAGTTCGAGGAGGAGGCCCTCGACCGCCTCAAGAACGAACTGGCCAAGGAACTGAACGTCGATCCCACGCACATCGACCTCGATGCCGCCCTTGGCCTCGCAAGCGACTTCAGCATGGAGGCTTTGGTCGACTTCGCGGAGGACACCGTCGAGGATGCTGCGCGGCAGGCGACCAACCGGCTGCTGGCCGACACCGGGCTTCCCCCCGAACTGGCGTCGTTCGTCGACGAACGGGATTGGGATGGGGCGGGGCGTCTGATTGTCG
>JANQEF010000162.1 GCA_028278465.1 Dehalococcoidia bacterium
CTCCGACGGCTCAACCAGCCCAAGGTCAGCCAGGACGGGCGACTCGATGAGACCCGAGACGGCGTCCACCTCGACCTGTGTCGTCTTTCTGTCGTAGAGCGACGAGAAGTCGGTCTTGTACCGCCTGTTGCGCACCACTTCGGGCAGGATGCCCTTCATCGCCCGGCGCAACACGCGCTTGGTGTAGCCGTGTCTGAACTTGACCTCCGGCGGCACCGATACCAGGAACTCCACCAGCCGGCGGTCCGCAAACGGGTGGCTCGGCACAATCCCGTACTCCGCCGTGGTCACATCGGCCCAGGTGTAACCGGCCAGCCCGCCACGCACCTGGATCCAGCTCTCGACGTCACGAAGATGCAGGCTGCGGAACTTTCGCTCTGCCGTCAGCGGCGAGTTTTCAGTCGACTGAACGGCGTCCGCCGCCCGCTTGCTGAGCCATCTCGCCGGCTTCTCGTTGCCTGCACGCGGCCCGAGCGGGACCAGCGAAGCAGCCGCGACCATTCCCGCTGTCAACCACGCGCCCTTCGTGAAATATCGCCACTCGCGCCTGACTCCACGCAGGTCGAATCTACGGACGGTGTCAGACAGGAACCCGGCGCCGACGCTGAACGCCTCGTCACCGATCAGTCCCGTCAGCAGCGTCTGCAGTCCGTCTCTCTGGACCGCAGCAAAGAGCCGGCGCTGGCTCTCCTCGTGCGGAGCGATATACGGCTCCGCCCTCTTCAGGCCGAGCGGTGACGATCCCGCTTTAGAGTCATCGAACTCGCCCGACTCGATCATCGTTCCGGGCGTGCCGTGCATATCCACAGTCGCCCGGATGTAGTCGCTCTCGTCGACCTCGTCCATGCCGGCGTAGACGTTTGAGTAGTAGCGAACCTCCGGCAGTCCGGCGCCCGGCTCACGCCGCATATGCTCAGCGATCGCCAGGATGGAGGTCGAGTCCATGCCTCCGCTCAGTGAGACCGCCACCGGCTGATCAGTGCGCATCCGCGAGCGGACCGAATCCTTGAAAAGCTCCAGGAACCGCTCCTCATACTCGCGGAAGTCCTGCAGCCTCAGCAGATCTGACGGATCAGGGTTCCAGTACGTCTCGACACGCTCTCCCGAGGCCGAGACGGTCATCCGGCATCCGCCGGGCAGCTTCTTGATGCCCTCCAGGAACGTCCTGTCCGCAGGCACCTTCTGCTCATGCAGGTACATCGACAGCGAGACGAGATCGACGTCCGCATCGACGACTTCGAGTATCTGCGAGACCTCGGTGGCGGCGATGAACCGCTTGCCGTCGCTGTAGTAGTGCAGCAGACGGATGCCGAGAGGGTCGCGGGCGCAGAACAGCTGGTTGCGCTGCGAATCCCAGATGGCGAAAGCGAAGTCACCCGCGATCCGGTCGACGCAACTCTCGTCCCAGAGCCTGTACGCGGCAAGCAGGAGCGCCGAGTCTGGCGCACCTTCGGCATCAATCTCAAGCGCGGCTACAAGTTCATCTCGGTTGTCTATCCGGCCGTCGAAGGCCACCGCGTACCTGCCGTCACCGGCAACCAGCGGCAGGTCTTCGTTCGCCGCTTCCGGGGTCGTCTTCAGCAGGCATGTGCTGAGGCCGACCGCTCCAGAAGTCCATGCACCGATGCCATCGGGCCCGCGGTGGGCGACAGCGTCGGTCATCTTGCGCAGGCGGTCTTCGCCTGCCGGTGCTCCGTCGAGGTTGAAGATCGCCGCGATCGCGCTCATCTCAGCAACCGCTAAACGTGCTCGCCAGCGCCCCGGGGTCCCGTCTTCGAGGTCACCAGCGCCTGCTCGATCCTCGCCCGGGACGCCTGGTCGTAGTCAGCCGGAGCGGTCAGCGGTGCGAAGTTGGAGATATACGCCGCCGAGTCGTTGATGACCTTGCCGTCGCATTCGACCCAGGCGTGTGCGAAGAACTCGTCCTCCCACTGCCTCAGCCCGTAGCGCACCTCCGCCGCGATGCCATCCGCGGCCAGCCACTCTCGCAGGGCTAGCGATTGCTGGAGGCAGAACGCCCATGGCCTCGGATACCGGGAAGCACGGCTCACCGCCGCCACCCTCAGCTTGATAAGCGCCCAGTCCTTCTCGGTCGGCTGCAGCAGAGCATCGCCCCCGCTGCCCACCCGGTCCGAGAACAGCCACTGCTGGCCGCGGGCTCTCTTCATGAGCCGGCGCGCCCTGAAGAGCCAGATGTAGGCGTAGACGAACCGCATCCAGCTTCCGGGCCCGAGCCGAAGGGTGGAGATAAGCCTAGGCATGATTCAGTTGCATCAGTCCGTACTCTTCGAACTGCTTTAGCAGGGACTCGACGTCCGAACGCAATGTCGCTTCGTCCACCTCGTACTCGTCGAGCAGGGTGTCGAAGACCGCATCGAGCGTCGAGCACTCCCTGAGCAGCGCCCACGTGCGTGCCGCTACCTCGTTCAGCGCGAAGTAGACACCTGTGTCCAGGTTGGCGAGCACCATGTCGTCACCCAGCTCCTGGAGGATGACGTCAGGCGGTATCGTCACCAGGTCCTGGCCTGGCTGCGGATCAGGCGACTCTGCTCCGGGTAGAGTGTCCACGGGCGTTGTCAATTGCTGGTTTATCAGGGGAGATCGGACCTTATCGTCGCTCACCGGCGTTGCGGCCGATGATCGCAGCGTCAGTTGAAAGGGAATGGAGCCATTTGTCAACCTGCACCTCCTGCCAGAGGCGACGCGGGTTGAACAGGTAGCTCGAGGTCCTCTGAAGGACCTCGCCGAGCCTCTTGAGCCTGGTCATGCGGCGGGCGCCGGCAGACTCGTGGCCGTAGCGGTTTTCAAGATACTGGCCCGTGGGGGCGATCCTGCGCAGAACGCTCTTCACCACTGCGACTAGCGTGTACGCAGAGTTGTGCGGCACCAGCTCGGTGGCGGTCAGAGTGTCCGGCCGCAGCACCCGCTGCGTGATGAACAGCTCCTGCAAACGCCTTGAGTAGCCTGCCGGCTCGAGAGCGGTCATCACGTCCGGCGGCAGGTCCAGATCGGCCAGCGACTCGGCAGAGGAAAGCGCCGTGAACACCGCTCCGCTCAACCCGTTTTCGCGGACCTCCTGCACAAAGAAGTCCCAGTCGAAGCTGTCTCCTTCGACCTCGACGTAGCGGACGATGTCGGCCAGTTGTCGAAGGCTGGCGCTGCTGGTGAAGCGGCGATCGAGGAAGAAGTGCACACACAGGTGCAGCAGCATGTGCTCCGGCGACGGCACGAGCACCTGCGAGCCGAATATCTCCCTGTGGCGAGCGCGCCGCCAGACCGTGTCGATATCGAAATAGAGCGGACTGTCGCTGGCAACGAAGTGTGTGTGGACCTCGAACGACAGCTCGCGGTCGTGGTTGTGGAGCTTCGGAAGATGCCTGTGCACCTGCCTGGTCTGCTCCTGCACCGATTCGCTGCCAACAGGCTCGTAGCCTAGCCCCTGGATGATCTCCTGCGCCCTGTCAGCGCTTTCGCTCCTCACGAGGATGTCGATGTCGGACATCTCACGCATGCCGGGCTCGGCGTAGAGCTGGTCGAGGAGTGCGACGCCCTTCAGCGCCATCACGTCGATGCCCTCGGCCTGCAAAGCGCTCACCGCGCGGCCGAACTCGGAGCGAATGTACAGAGTGCGTACCGCGGTGTGAGTGAAGTGGCCCTTCAGATGGTCGATCTCGCCGTCAGGGACGCTTTCGGCTTCAGCAGAGTTGCGGAGGCGATGGAAGAGCGGTCCCGTGATGCGGTGCCAGTGGGCGAGTTCGATTACGCGCGCCCAGAAAGTGGGGTCTCCATCGATCGGCACTCGGGCCTGATCTGCGAGTTCCCCTTGCAGGCTGCAGTTGATCAGTAGCTGCTCTTCCGGCCTTAGCTTCACTTCGGCTGCGTCTTCCCTCTGGTTCACCGGTCTGGATCTATCTTCCGCGACACACCGGCGTCGGTATATAGACCAATTGGGCTGTGAAGACGAAGCAGGCCTCAGGCCTGGTTCTGCCTCCGCCAGGCGCTGAACGCCCCACCGGCGACGGCAACCAGAACAGCGCCGATTCCGAGAACGATCAGTATCAACCCACGGAGGTCTACGCCGCCGCCATCGTCCCCGGGGACAGGACCGCCAATCTCCGGGCTCTGGACCGTTGGCTCGGGAAGCGGCACAGGTGTTGCGGTTGGAACGGGGGCAGGCGTGGGCACCGGCGCCTGCGTCGGCTGCACGACCGGCTCTTCGGTCGGAACTGCGGTCGCAGTCGGCTGAGGCGTCGGGGTGGCCGGCTCCTGCGTCTGCTGTGGCTGAGGCGTCGCGGTTGGCTCGGGAGTTGCTGTCGGGCTGATCTGGCTCAGCGCCACCATGCCGAACGACGAGAAACCGCTGGCGGCGCCGGTGAAGGTGACAGAGCACCTGGCGGCGCCTCCCAGGACCTCGCAGGAGGCGGGCAGCGAGTACGGGAGACCGTCGTCGCCGACCTTTGTGATGAAAATCTCCTTGCCGCTCGCCAGCCGGTCGTCGTACCAGGCACGGCTGACGGTCAGGGTCACGGAGTTGCTGCCGAGCTGATCGTTGGTGACGCTCTCCTTGTCCACCACCACCACGAAGGCGATATCGGAGACCAGGTCGTCGATCTGTCCGCCAGCGTCGAGCGCGGCCAGCTGGAAGGCGGCCATGGCTTCGGGGACCTGGGTCAGGTCGCTGACGAACTGCGCGTCAAGCCCGATTGCGTTCGGCAGTCCCACCATGCCAACGCCGAACTCGGCTCCCACGCTGGTCACCAGGCCGCGGGCGCTCGAGAACGGCACAGGAGACGGCGGCATGAACATCAGCTGCGGGTCTTCGATGCGAACATCGACCGAGCTATCACCCGTCGTGAGCAGCGCGTCTCCAACGATCGAGACGTAGTCGTCGATGGCGAGCGTGGCGGTGCCTGAGCCGTTCGATATGTCGAGCGACAGGTTGCCGATGCTGGAGTTCAGAGAGTCTGGCGACATCGCTCCGGCGCCGATGGGCTCGGCAGAAAACTCGACCCGCAGCGCGCCGCCGCCATTGCTGATGACTGGCTGCTCGCCGGTGAGAGTCACCTGGGCGCCGAGCGCGGTCGAAAGAGCCTGCCCGAAGGTGGCGAGCTCAGACGGAGCGGCGTTGAAGAGGGCCGATACCGTCGATCCGCCCGGCGGGTCGCCTGGGGAGTTGACTACGGAGCCTGTGACGGCCTCGTTGGACCAGTCTGAAGGCGGGCCGTCCTCTGTCGCGTTCCTGGCCATCACCCTGAACCGGTACGCAGTGTTGGGTGAGAGTCCTTCGAACGTCGCGGACGCCTGCTCGGGTCCGACCTCGATACCTGTTCCCACAGCCGGGTCTGAGGTAATGACGAACCCGGTCAGCGGGCCGGAGCCGGTGTCGGTCGGCGCCTCCCATGCCACGTCCACAGATAGCGGCTCTGTGCCGAGCGTTGCCGCAACATTCTGCGGAGCGCCGATCGGCTCCAACGGGTTGACGCCCGCCGTGAGCTGCGAGCCCTGGCCGGTGCCGATGCTGTTGATGGCGTTGACCTGGAACTGATACAGCTCGGCGGTATCGAGCTCGTGGATCGTGAGCGTGGTCTTGTCGCCATCCAGGATCACGGTCTGACCGGTCGGGATGATCAGGACCCTGTAGCCGGTGATCAGAGCGCCCCCGTCGTCTGCAGGAGGCTCCCAGCTCACCATCACTCCGCCGACTATCGGCGTTGCAGTGACGTTCAACGGCACCCCGGGCGTGAACACAGAGGGCGTGGCTGTCGGCTGGGGAGCCGGAGGTGGAGCTCCGCCACCACCGCCACCTGACGGTGTGGTGGCCGTTGGCTGCGGCGTGGGCGTGGCTGTCGGCTCCGGGGTCGGAGTAGGCGTCTCAGTCGGCTCTGGGGTCGGCGTGGGAGTTGGCGTGTCGGTCGGCACCGGCGTCGGCGTAGCATCAGGGGTGTCGACGATCTGCAGCGTGCCAAACACATCGAAGTCGTGAGATACGTTCGGTTCGAACAGCCTCGTCGGCAGGTTTCCGCCCGTGCTGAACTGCAGAGTTGGGTTGCTCGCCGATTCCCGCGTGACCAGCAGGTTCATCACCAGGCCTTCTGTATCAAGGCCGACAGTCCCGCTGATGCCGCACACGAACCAGGTCGAGCCATCACCTGCGTCGCGCCCGGAAGCCGAGAAGGCACCGCTGAACAGGCCGTCACACAGCGTAGTCGGCGTCGCTGGAGCGACGACCGAAACATCGGCGGTGTCGTGCAGCACCGAGACCTGCGCCACGTTGACGTCAGGGTGCGTAAGCCCGCTCACACGGACCTGGACAACCTCGGAGTCGCCGACATTTTCGAGCACGATGTGATCTATCGGCGTGCCGGAGCTGTCAGCGAACTCAAGCGTGAGACCGCCCATCGCAGACGCGTTGAACGCGGCAGCCGCGGTGACGGCTGCCACGGCCGCGAGAACGACAGCGAGGCTTGAGTACAGGATTCTGTGAGGTTTGGGGTTCAAGGGATATCGGTTTCCTGGGTTCGACCCTGCGGCGCCGGTTCAGGCAGCCACATGCCGGCAGCTAGTTCTTCGAGAACCAGAAAGAGCGTGGGCGGCGGAAAGGCCGGGTGAGGCGAGCCGTCCATTTGCCGGCGTTCGCCCGTGCGCCGTAGTCGCCGTGTTCGAGATAGACGAGGTCTTTCGGGCTGGCGAAGTTCATGACGACGCCGAGGACGTCCGTGTCGCTGAGGTGGTCCATCGCCTCACGCAGGGACAGCTTCTTTGTGACGCCGGAGCGAGCAACGACGATGATTCCGCCGGCCTGCTTGGCGAGCGCGTTGGACTCGGCAAAGCCCAGCGTCGGCGGGCCGTCGATGATCACGAAGTCGTAGCGCTGGCGCACCTTTTCGAGTAGCACGCCTGTTGTCGGACGGGATATCAGCTCCACCGGCGGCACAAGGCTCTGGCCGGCGGGCAGCACATCAAGCTGGCCGTCCTCGGTCGTCTTGATGAACTCTTCCGGGTCGCGGTGCTGTGTCAGCGCATCTGCGAGGCCGGGCTCGTCCCCGAATTCGAGTATCTTCGATGCGTCCGGCTTCCTGAAGTTGGCATCGACCAGCAGCACGCGCAGGCTCCTTAGCGCCAGGGCGCGTGCCAGGTTCACCGCCATCATCGTCTTACCCTCACGCGGCCTCGGGCTGGTGATAAGCAGCAGGCGCGAACGGTTGTTCACCCTTCCCTGGACCTGCGTCGTAACCAGGTGAACAGCCTCGGAGAAGACAGATGTCGGGTCGTCCGTCACCTCCGGCGGGTGCGGGTTGCCTTTGGCCTGTCCAACGGGCAGCAGGCCCAGGCTCGGCACGGGCACGATGTCGCCGATGTCCTCGGACCTGCGGACCGTACGGTCTGTCAGTTCGAGGATGAGCGCGCCGATCAGTCCGAGGAGGAAGCCTCCAACTCCACCGGCCACAACCCGGATGTCGATCGGCGATGAGTTCCGGGGCGGAATCGCCTCGATCTCGGTGTCGACCAGCGCAACGCCGGTCTCCTGCGGACCGAGCAGCAGTATCTGCAGATCGCGCCTCACATCGAACAGGTCGTCGATCGCCGCCGTCTCAGCGGCCTCGACATCCGTCAACTGAGAGAGGATCGTCCGCAGCCGCGCCTCGGTCGACTGGGCGTTCTGCGCCGTCAGGTTCAGCTCGACGCTCTGCACCCGTGAGATATCTTCAGCGGCGCTTGCCAGCGAGCCCTGCACAAGCTGCAGCCTCGAGGCAACGTCTCCGCCGTCTGTGATCGTCAGCAACTCACCCGCAGATGCTTTCGACTGCAGGTCGCTGACCATCGTCCTGACCGTGCCAAGCTCGGTGCGTGCCGACTCGAGGTCCCGCAGAGCGGAGCCGATCAGGACGGCTGGCAGGTTTCGCAGTGTCGCCGCCGTTTCGCTCATCCGGGAAGAACTCGAAGCGAAGATCGTCGCCGCGGAAGACAGGTCGTCGCTGTAGCGGCTCAACTGGCTTCCGAGCTGGCTGCCCACACCGGCTGCGGAGATGGCGTCGATGATCTGGCTGACGCTGATCATCGAGAGGCCGAGGTCTGTCAGGTCCATCGCCGCTGAATCGAGTGCGACGAGCGCCTCTTCGGCGCGGTCTGCGGTGTCGAGACCGGCGATGGTGGATTCCAGCGCCTGGCTCTCGATCAACGCGGCTGAAACCGACTCCTTGGATTGCCGTACTCGGCTCAGAAGCACATCGCTCGGAAGCGCTGATCCAACCTGCAGGTCCGCTGCAAGCTCATCCAGCAGTCTGGTGCCGGTCCTCAACTGCGGCTCTATCGTCAGCAGGTTCGCTGACGACGGGGCCACCTGCAGCCGGACGTTCGTCCTCAGTGAGGCGACGATAGCTGCAGCCGAGGCCAGAGCGGACTCGACGCCCTCAACATCTGCGACGAGTAGCTGGTCGCCCGCCGTGTTGCCGTTGAACCTGAACGAGATCAGGTCCAGCCTCTCGACCGTGCCGGCGAGGAGGTTCTCAACCTGTTCGAGATCGGCTTCCGGCCCGCTGGCGATGGCAGCTACGAGGGTGGCGGCCGAAAGCTCCAGGCTGTCGGCGGCGGTCTGCAGCAACCCTTCGGCGCTGACGATCTGCGCCAGGCCGCCCGAGTCGGTGACGCTCTGCCTGATCACGCCGAGTTCGGTGATGATTATCCGCAGGCTGGACGCCGTTGAGCTGAACTGGGTCAGCAGGCTCCTGCGGTCGGACTCCTCGACAAGCCCGGAGTCCAGCGCGAGCAAGAGCTCGCTGGCAAGCGAGGCGTTGATGCTGCTCAGCGCATCTACCTGGCTCACCAGCTGCTGCACAGCGTTGCGGTCGGTAGGCAGGATGCTGGTGTTGTTGCCGACGAGCCTCAGGCGGTTTTCGGCGTCGTTGATCGCCACGTTCGCGTCCACCAGGTCGGCGCGGCCGGCCGTGACGTCTGCGACCAGGCTTGCGTCTGCGTACTCAGACTGGATCGTCCGCACCGTGGCAAGGGACGAAGAGGTGAGAGCCCGGGCAGTGTCGGCAGATTCCCGGCCCGATCCGCCGGTGTTGCTCGTCAGCTCCTCCTCCAGCGCTGTCAGCCCAAGTGAAGCGGTCTGGAGGCGGGCCGATGCGGCTTCGAGCTCTGATGTGAGCCCTTCGACCGAAGGTGGGTCAGCGAACTGCGAGAGGTCCAGCAGAGCGATCTGCGAGATGCTCGACTCGATGGCCTGTTCGACGCGGTCTATGTCGCCGGTGAACAGCTGTTCGACGACTAGCTTGAGGCGAGCCGATGTGAGCTCCGGCTGCGATGCATCGCCGATCCGCTGGTCGATAGCCGCTATCGCATCCTGGGTCGCTGCGAGTTTCTGGTCTCTCAGGAACTGCTGATAGGCAGAGACGATGGAGTCTGTGCGGAGCCGCGCCACATCGGGCGCCGGTGCTTCGGCAAACACGATAACCAGGTTCGAGCCCGGCACCTGCGAGACCCTGACATCCGCGGCGAGTATGCGCGCTGACTCATCGAGCAGCTGCTCGTCCGTCACCAGTGGCGCGCCGGAGGCTTCGAGGATGTTGTTCACCGCTCGGCCCATCACTTCGGAGCTCTGGATCACCTCGATGTGCGTCTGCACGCTCTGGGTGCCGTCGCCGGTGAGAATCTGGAGCGCGGTGAGCGTCTCCGAGCCGTCAACTCTCGGCTGGTCTTCGATGCGAAGGGTCGCGCCCGCGACGAAGTGGCCTTCGTCACTCGATTCGGCGCCATCAAGCACGACGGCGCCGATGCCCGCGAGTAGGGCGCCGAGCGTGGTAACGACTATTAGCCACCGACGCCGCCATAGCGCGCGTGCGTACGGTGCCAGCTTTAGTTCGTCTTGTTCCATACTTCAGTGCAGATGCGGCGATGGGCGGAAAATGCCGATCTTTCTAACTTAGCCGCCACTCCTTCGCCGGGTACGTAGCCAGTGGGTTTGACGGTATGGACCAATGGGCTCGCCAGCCGCCTGACTCAATGGTGGCCTGAGGCTCCAAAAGTCCGATGCAGGCGAGACGCCCATTGCGTCTGAGCGTTCAGCGCCAACACGGTTCCGGGCCTCTCTTTTTGCGAGGCAACAGAACGTTATTCCGGGAACAGGCGCTTGAAGTGCGATTTCCTATCCGGAAACGGATACGGCAGCGGTGAAAGGCTCAACTGAGCCGCAGAACGGCTAGAGGACCTCGATGTTGGCGTACCTGTCCTGCAGGTCACGGGTTGCGTTCCTGGTGTCGAACACGGCCCGCGAGCTCTTCACCACCTGCTCGTAGTCGATCGTGGAGTGGTCCGTAACGATCACCACGCAATCGGCTTCACCGAGCCACTCTTCAGTCAGAGCCTCAGAGCGGTGCTCGCGGACGCCGATCTCGATCGACTCGACGTGCGGATCGTGGTACGCAACGCCTGCCCCGCGGGATTCGAGCAGTTCGATGATGTCCAGCGCAGGTGACTCACGCACATCGCCAACGTCCTTCTTGTAGGCGACGCCGAGCACCCTGATCTTCGAGCCGTTAAGGCTCTTCTTGTCATCGTTGAGGATGCGGCCGATGCGGTCCACGACGTAGTCCGGCATACGGGAGTTGATCCTGCCGGCCTGGTCGATGAAACCGGTCTCAAAGCCCTCCTGGCGCGCCCGCCAGGACAGGTAGCTCGGGTCCACCGGGATGCAGTGGCCGCCCAGTCCGGGACCGGGATAGAAGGGCATGAAGCCGAAGGGCTTTGTGCTGGCGGCCTCGATCACCTTCCACATGTTGATGCCCATGCCGTTGGCGATCACGGCCAGCTCGTTCACGAGGCCGATGTTCACTGCGCGGAAGGTGTTCTCAAGCAGCTTCGCCATCTCGGCCTCGCGCGTGGAGCCGACGGCCACCACCTTCGGGAAGACGGTCTCGTAGTAGGCGACGCCCTTCTCGGCAGAGGCGTCGTTGATGCCTCCAACCACCTTCGGGATGTCACGTACCGCGTACGTCGTGTTGCCGGGATCGATGCGCTCGGGCGAGAAGGCCAGGTAGAAGTCTTCGCCCGCCTTCATCCCGTTACGCTCGAGCACCGGTGCGATCAGCTCTTCTGTGGCGCCCGGGTAGACCGTGCTTTCCAACACGACGGTCTGCCCCTTCGTGATGATCGGAGCGATGCTCTCGGCCGCCGAGGTGACGAACGACACGTCAGGGTCCCTGCTCTTGCCGAGCGGGGTCGGAACGCAGATGCTTATCGCCTCGACGTCAGACAGGCTGGCAAACCTGGTCGTCGGTACGAAGCGCCCTGCATCGACGGCCACGGCCAGCCGCTCGGAAGACACATCTTCGATGTCCGAGACGCCTTTTGCCAGGCTGTCTATGCGCCTGCTGTTGATGTCGACACCGGTGACGGTCACGCCCGCCTCGGCGAACTCCATCGCAAGAGGGAGGCCGACGTAGCCGAGACCAACGATGCCGACTGTCGAAACGCCGTTAGCTTTTTGCATGTATCGGTTCCGCCTTCGCAACCGCAGGTCCCATCACCTGCTCTGCCACTTCCGTCATCGTTCTGCTCTGGATCAGGCCAGAGTCGTTCAGGCGCTTGTACTCCTGGAATATGCGCTCGAGCCCGCCCAGCAGGTTCTCAGGGTCGCTGGCGATGTTGAACGGGTGAGTCCAGAGGTGGAATATGCCCACGGAACTTGCCGCTTTACGCATTGTGCGCATCGACTTCCGCACCCTTGCGCCTATCGGCACATACTTCGCCCACCCTGTGCGGTGCAGGTAGCTGTAGCTGGCAGGGATGTTGACGATGCCGTTTTCGTTCGTCGCCTGCACGACCGGCGCAGCGGTGGGCATGAAGTGGTCCGCCAGCCGCGCGATGCGCTTTCCGATCGTCCCCGGAACCCTCCACGTCCATGACGGCGCCACGCCGCGGTACGAGGTGAAGCCGTTGCGGGCCAGCACGTCCAGGTAGCCGACCTCGTTCCGGGGGTACACGAACGACTTCAGTTCGATATCTCTCTCGCCCGCAACCGCCTTCGAAGCCTTGAGCTCGTGGTCGAAGCCTTCCGGGCTGGACCCGGGCCTGCCCATGATCATGTGGGTGTAGTTGTGTGAGCCGATCTCCTGCGGCACCGCGCATGAGCGGATCTGCTCGACGATGTCCGGCGCGTGCCAGAAGTGGTCTTCTCCCGCGCTCCTCCACTGGAAATGACCGTTGTGGGAAGCGCCGTTGACCGAAGCAGGCTCCGGCTCGCCATCTGCCAGCATCAGCTTGCCGACCACCGCCCAGGTGCCGCGGATCTCGTAGCGCTCGAACAGCCTCAGCAGCCGTTCGACAACATAGCGAGTCCGGTCGAACTCGCCTTCGTGGCTCGCGTAACCACCCTGGTGGACCGAGCCCCAGGCCAGTTCGGTGTCCAGCGAAAAGACGAAGCTGCCGTTTCCGCCCTGCTGTGTCATGTTCAGTCTCCCGTGGAAGCCGCGCTACTGCGGCGCCTTGCGGTAAGCGATCTACAGATAACTGTGACTAGCCGGTGACGCTCGCCGCCACGGGACTTGCCGCAGTCTTGGCTGGAGCATCGACGCCATCAGGTGGCGTCTCCTGCGTGCGGCGGACGGTTCGAGCAGCTGCGATCAGGAAGAACAGGAACGGCAGCACAATGGTCCTCTGCCTGGCAAGCAGGCCGAAGTTGCCGAGCGTTCCAACGGCGATCACCGCCAGCAAGATGAATACGATCGACGCGATCACCATGGGGTTCTGCGTTTCGGTCCTCAGGCTGCGGACGAGCCTGCCTGAAGTGATGAACAGGATGCCCGCCAGCAGAACGCCATCGAGAGACTGCATCAGCGCCGCAATGTTGTGCGCCTCCCACGGGAACGGCCGGAACAGCACCGTGATGAAGACCTCGGGGATCCACGTAGGCGTTCCGACCGCCGGCGGGTTGAAGTTAGATCCGGTGCCGCCCTCTTCGAATACGGCCGATGATTGCTCGGTGATGACGTCGAGCACCGCGTTCACTGAGAGTTCCTCGATGCCTAGGAATGACGTCGCGCTGCCGATCATGGCGAATCCGACGAGGAGTACGAGCGGCGCTCCGATGAGCTGGATGGTGAACGCTTTCTTGTTCTGTGACGGACGCCTGAGCAGGAACGCCGTGATGAACGAAACCGTTGCGATAAGGCCGATCTCGGGCCTGACGATAAATGCCAGCGAGATGCTGAGGACGGCGACCCAAAGGCCCAGCAGCCTTGACTGCACGATGAAGACCACCGCTCCCCAAACACCGATGCCCATCGCCATGATCACGACCAGGTCTTTGCCGAGTCCGGTCGGCCAGTAGAGCAGCGCCGGGTAGAAGAAGATCAGCAGCGCGAAGAGCTTCCGGTTTCCTGATGGAAACGCCACCGTGAAGGCCCGGTAGAAAAACACAGCGCCAAGGAAGGCCATAAAGCCGCTCAACAGGAATGCGCCGTAGAAGGTCGTCCCGATGACGGCGTATATCGAGCCGACGATCATCTGGATCGCAGGCGTGCCGACGCCGAATCCCTCGAACGCCGCACCGAACTCACCTGCCCGTATCTGGTTGGCGATCCCCTGGCCGATCAGGTCGAAGAAGTTGATGTCTCCGTCGCCGCCGTACAGGTTCAGGTTGACGAACAGGCGGAACGAAGCGCCGAATATCCTGGCCAGGAGGGCGAATATGAGGATGTTCCTGAGGAACGACCGGTCTTCCGCCGGCACCAGCCGAGGCAGGAAGATCAGTGTGAAGAGCGCCCCGGCGGCGCCGATCACGATCACCCCCCCGACGGTGTCGTAGGGCAGCAACACAAGAGCCACGCTGGCCAGCACGGCGAGCGCGACCACCGAGGTCTGCAGAATGCGGTCAGTCATCTCTGTCTTGCCATTCCCGCCCCTGTACGGGTCAGCAGTCCGACGAACGCCTGCTTGTTCGACTACGTGAGTCGCCGGAGCTAGAACAGCTCCAGGTCGCCCATCGAAAGGCCCCACCTGTCCAGTGCCTCCAGTTCGCCAAGAGGACCGGAAAGCGGGTTCGACGTGAGGGTCATTCCCTGGCCGGGTATACGGCGGAAACCGCTGCTCTGGAGTGCCTGCCTGTGTGCAGAACCACGCGGGAAGTAGCCGATGATGTAGTCGGCGCGTACATGTGACTTCACGGCCGAAACCAGCTTCCTGGCGAGATCGCGGTCGGACCGCGAAAGCAGCATCTCGGCCAGCACGATCTCCCTGAGCCCGAACCTGCTGTTCGAGCGGAAGACAGCGGCAGCCTCGAGCACGCCGTTCTCCTCGAGCATCACCGCCCGGTAGTCGATCGTCGGGTGCTTGGCGTAGCGCCAATCGATGTATTCACGCGAACGCTTGGTGTGGAGCATCGAGCCCCAGACACCTGAGTCGGCGGCGATCAGGTCGCTCAGTCCGGGGTGGTCGGCGAGCTCCGTCACGTCAGCCGGCTCGTTCTTCGCGAAGTAGCTGCCGGCCGGGGCGTTCGAAGGCCGCTTCAGCAGCCTCGACTTCGCCATGCCGACGACGAAGCGCGGGTAGTTCAGGATCTTGATGACCGGCTCGACGAGGCCGACGCTCTGCCAGCCCATCTTGAGATATCCGGGGCGTGACTGGTCGTTCGGTGTGTTGAACACAAAGTCCACGCCCTCGTCACGAACGTCGTCCACGGCCTGCAGCGTGAGGTTCTTGAAGAGCCCCATGCGCCTGAAGTCGGGATGCGTCGAAGTGTCGACAGCGCGTACGCCGCGCAGCGTCTCGCCATTGCGCTCGAACTCCCAGCGCAGGAACGCACGCAGGCCGATCACCCGGCCTTCGTCGTTCTCGGCAAGAAGCACGTAAGAGCGGTCGAACGGGCTGATTTCGTGCTTCCAGTTCCACATGTCGCCGGTGCGCTGCAGAATCGAAGACTCGCCAAGCGATAGGCGCATCAGCTCGAGAATGGCATCGAGGTCGCGCTCTTCGCGCGGCCTGATCGTATAAAGGGGCGTTGCCTGCTCAACCGTCATCTGGATTGTGCTCCTGTCGACTTCCCCTCGATCAGTTCCAGGTAGAGCGCTTCGGTCTTCCTGACCATCGTCTGAACGTCAAACTCGTTCTGCGCCCTGGCAAATGCGCTGGCAGCGAGCGAGTCCAGCTTCTGGTCATCGCTCAGCAGCGACGTGATGGAAGCGGCCAGCAGCTGCGGGTCGTGCGGCTCGACTAGCGTCCCCTCTTCGCCATCCACGATCATCTCGGGAAGGCCGCCAACTCGTGTCGAGAGCACCGGTGTCCGGGAGCTCATGGCTTCCAGCACCGAAACCGGCATCCCTTCGAACTGCGAGGAGAGAACGAACAGATCGGCGGCGGCGATGATCTCCCGGGCGTCTTTGCGCAGCCCTGTGAAGAAGACCTTGCCGTCGAGGCCAAGCCCCGTTGCAGCGGCCTGCATCTCCTCCAGCAGCGGTCCCTGGCCAACAAGCACGAACGAGACGTCTGGCCGTTCGGCCACGACTCTGCGTGCCGCCGTGAGCAGGTCGATATGCCGCTTCTTCGGCGTGAAGTTGGCGACATTCACAACGATGCGGTTCTCTGCCGGGATGCCGAGCTCGGCCTTCAGCCAGCCCTGGTCCTTCGAGATGGGGCGGAGCTTCTCCACGTCCACACCGTTGCTGATCGTGTCGAGCCTCGGGTGCCCGTTCAGGTTGATGCCGGAGCGGATCGACTTCTCGACGTCACCGGAGACGGCGACCACGGCATCGTTCCACTTGAACGTCATCCTGTTCGCGAAGTGGGTCAGCCGGTGATATCGCTCCCAGACATTGTGCTCGGAGTAGACGACCGACTTCACGGGCGTGAACTTCGATGCGAGCCGCCCGACGATGCCTGAGTACGGCAGGTGAGCGTGCAGAATGTCCGTTCGCTCTTTACGGAGCCTGCGGTTCAGTGAGACGAGCGGTCTGGGGTCGTACGACACCCTCTGGTTGAGGCAAAGAACGGGCAGTCCGGCCTCTTCGAGGTCGCTGACCAGCGCATCTTTCCACGGCAGGAAGTATGCGACCGAGTAGTTGAAGCGCTCCCGGTCCAGGTAACGGGCCGAAGTGGCGAGCAGGTTCTCGGCGCCGCCGGAGCCGAGGCCCTTGATGAGCCACATCACGTTTATGCGGTTTTCGCTCATTGGTTGTCGGCGTTTAGGGTTGCGGAGCCCTGGATATGCAGCGGACCGCCGGTGAGAAGCTGGTTGAACACCTGCAGGAACTGGCCTGCGGCCACCTCCAGATCGAAGCGGCCACGACACCATGTTCGCGCCCGCTCACCCATCTGCCTGCGCCAATCGGCTCGCGTCGCCAGCGCCTCTAGTCCCTGCACGAGGCCGTCGAAGTCGCCGGCAGGCACTACGAGCCCCGTTGAGTCGTTCACAACTTCCGTGACGCCGCCGACGTCGAACGAGACGGACGGCAGGCCTGATATGCCGGCTTCGATCAGAACGCCGGGCATACCTTCGGAAGTGCTGGTGAGGGCGAAGATGTCGAACCCTCGGAGAAGGCGTGGCACGTCCTGCCGCACGCCTGCGAAGGTGACATTTGCGGCAATGCCTTCGGTCTCAGCCAGCGTTTCAAGCTGCTGACGCTCAGGGCCGTCTCCAACGAGCACCAGCCTCACATCCAGCCCTTTGCGGACAAGCGAGGCCGCGGCGCGTATCAGCGTGTCCTGGCCCTTCTCGGGCGAGAGCCTGCCAACCGTTCCGATCACGACATCGCCGTCGCCGAAACCCAGCGCGGAGCGGACTTCCTGTCGCACAGAAGGCGCGGCCGCATCGTCGAACGGCTTCAGCAGCACCGCGTTCGGGATGTAGACGGCTCGGGACTCGTCGAATCCGTAGTGCTCAATGAAGTCGCGCCGCACATACTCGCTCACCGAGACTGAGCAGTCGATGCCGCGCAGCCAGAACCGGTTGAACCAGGTCCTGGCGCGGCCGCTGGCCCAGTGGCTGGCCAGGCCGATGTTCATGTAGACGGTCCGCACCTGGCGGCGCATCAGCTTCGCGAGCGCTGCGTACCTGAGCGTGTCGGTCCCGTGCCCTACGACGATGTCCGGCTCGAACTCCCTGAGGACTCGCCTCAGCCCGAGAGCAACGCGCGGCTCGACGCGGAAGACCCTGTCGAGAACGGTCGGCTCGACATCGAGCCGGAACACCTGCAGGTCGCCGGTTTCGTACCGCTCGTCCCCGTCTCCGGCCGGGTAGAGGCTGCAGATCGCGTTCTGCACCTCGCCGCCCTCAAGCTCGGCTGCGAGCCTGGCCGCGAACTGTTGCGCTCCGCGTACCTGCGGGCGGTTTATCAGGTGCAGGACTCGCATGAGAACCTAGTCGGCGAGAGCGAAGTGAGTCTCGATCTCGCCGGCGATCATGGACCGCTTGATGCTGTCCTCGATCTCGGACCAGATCGGGATCTCGTCTGCGATGTGCGTCAGCATCGAGCTCAGCACGACCTCCGCAAGGCGGTCCGGGTCGTGCCTGACCTTCGGGTGGTTGATGCTCAGCGGCGCCGCAAGAACGGCACGGCTGAAGCGGCAGACGTCATCTTCGTTGTGAGGCACGGGCACCGCGCCCTCGTCTGCGTAACGCTCCTGGGCGTCTAGCGGGACCGGGTTGTTGTTCACGATCACGCAGTCCAGCTTCAGGCCGTCCAGGTAGCGTGAGATCTCGCCGGCGAAGTCGGCCGTCGAGAAGTCACCGGTCTCTCCGCGCTTCGTCATCAGGTTGCAGACGTAGATCTTACGGGCGCTGCTCGCGGCAACGGCCTCAGAGACGTGCCGCGCCAGCAGGTTCGGCACGATGCTCGTGTACAGGTCGCCGGGACCGAACACGATGGCGTCCGCCTCGGCGATCGCATCCAGCGCACGGGGATTGGCGTCCACGACGGGGTCCAGGAACACCTTCTTGATGCGCGGCAAGTCTCCTGTCCGCAGGTCGATCGTCGACTCACCGCGCAGCTGGCTTCCGTCTTCCAGTTCTGCGCACAGGTCGGCCGGGTCGAGAGCGACCGGGATCACCTTTCCGGTGATGTCGAGCATGCGTGACATCTCGGTCACGGCCTCTTCAACGTTGTCGTGTAGCGAGGTGAGCGCGGCGAGTAGCAGGTTGCCGAGGCTGTGCCCCTTCAGGCTGCTGTCTGTGCTGAAGCGGAACTCGGACGCTGTGCTCAGCGTGCCGTTGGTCTCGTCGCTGAGCGCGACGAGGCACTTCCGCAGGTCGCCGAATGGCGGGTAGCCGAACTCTTCGCGGAGGATGCCTGAGCTGCCTCCGCTATCGAACGTCGTGACGATGGCTGTCAGGTCGACGGGGTGCTGCTTGAGCCCCCGCAGCAACACGGATGAGCCGCTGCCGCCGCCAATCACCACTATCTTGGGTCTCTTGTTATCCACTTTGGTGCCCCGGTGAACTCGGTTCTCTTTGCGGTAACCGGTTGTTGGACTAGCTTCGGGTTGCGGGCTGAAGGACCGCTTCTATTGCGGCCGCTGCCGGTTTGTGACCGTTGGTGTGAGCCCCGTTAGTGCGGCTCTTCAACGTCTCCGACAGGTGCCTTCTACCTACTGAGTAGTACTGAATCCCCTCGACAGCCATCTCGTTCGGGTCATGGATGTTGCGACCATCGAACACAATCGGCCTGCCGAGCAGGGACTTGACCCTCTGCCAGTCAGGGCTCCTGAACTCCTTCCATTCGGTGACGATCACCAGGGCGTCTGCGCCCTCAGCGCACCGGTACATGTCCTCTGCGAACTCGACCTCTCCGCCTGTGACAGCCTTGACCTGCGGCATCGCCATCGGGTCGTAGGCCTGCACCGACGCTCCTTCTGCGATGAGCCGGTCGATCAGCCTCAGCGAAGCGGCGCCGCGGATGTCGTCTGTCTCCGGCTTGAACGCCAGTCCCCAGACCGCGATCTTGCGACCGGACAGCGTTTCGCCAAGCGCATGTGTCAGCCTCTCGACCATGCGGTTCGGCTGGTCGAGGTTGACGTGATGCACCTGCTCCAGCAGGCTCATCTCAACGTCGGCGGTCTCACCCATGTGGATGACCGCCTGCGTGTCCTTCGGCAGGCAGCTGCCTCCGTAGCCGATACCGGGGGCGAGGTGAGCGGAACCGATGCGAGGGTCGAAGCCCATCACCCGGCGTACCTGCTCAACGTCCGACCCGAGCTTCTCGCAGAGCGCCGAGATCTCGTTCATGAAGGAGATCTTGGCGGCAAGGAACGCGTTGCTGGCGTACTTGCTCATCTCAGCGCTGCGGGTGTCCACCGTCACGATCAGCTCTTCGGCCGTGTGCTCAGCGTAGAGCTCGTACAGCCGGCCCGCCTCGCCCGCGCCATCGCAGCCGATGACGACGCGTGTCGGGTTCTCGAAGTCCTCGACCGCCTTGCCCTCGCGCAGGAACTCGGGGTTGCTGAGCACAGGGCAGGTGAAGCCGGCACGCTCGGCGATGAGCGACCTGGCAGTCTCCGCGGTGCCGACCGGCACCGTGCTGCGGATCACCACAGCGACCGGTGCGGTAACTGCGCCGCCGATGTCAGAAGCCGCGCCGAAGACTGCGCTCGTGTCGGCCGAGCCGTCCTCGTTCGGCGGTGTGCCGACGGCGATGAAGATGATGTCTGCACCGTCCGTAGCGATGTTGATGTCTGTCGTGAAGCTGAGCCGGCCGGCAGCGACGGAATCGGTGACGATCTCGCTCAGGCCAGGCTCATACCAGGGAACGACGCCTGCATGCAGGGACTCGACCTTTGCAGCGTCGATGTCCACGCAGACGACGTCATGACCGTGGGCGGCGAAGCCCGTGGCCGTGACAAGTCCCACGTATCCAGTTCCAACTACTCCCAGTTTCAAGCTCAATCTCCTTCAGGCCCCGATAGAGTCGGGGCTGTGATCACTTGCTGCCGGGAAGCTTTGTTAACGAGCAAAATGTCAGTCGGCCGGAGCGAGGTGCGGCTCCGTGGCGCGCACGGGCTTGTGGCCGTTCACCTCGGGCCGGAAGGTCTGCACCAGCTCTCTAAGCGCCGAGACGACCGCCCGCTTGTCGCTGGAGTCGACGGCTGATGAGAGGGCGCTGAGGCCGCGCTCGATCGCGGCGGAGGCGGTCGTATCACCGGTGCGGCTGATGAAGATACGGTCATGCGAGGTTGCGACCGTGCCCTCTTCTGCGCTGAGGATGTCCTCGAACATCTTCTCGCCGGGCCGGATACCGGTGTAGACGATCGGGATGTCCCTGTCCGGCTCAAGGCCGGAGAGCAGGATGAGCTGCTTCGCGAGGTCGACGATCTTGACCGGCTCGCCCATGTCGAGAGCGAACACCTGGCCGTTCTCGCCCATGGCGCCCGCCTGCAATACCAGCAGCACCGCCTCGGGAATCGTCATGAAGTAACGGCGCATCTCCGGGTCGGTTACCGTCACCGGGCCGCCGCGCTCGATCTGCTCCTTGAAGATCGGCACCACGCTGCCGCGGCTGCCGAGCACATTGCCGAAGCGGACCGAGACGAAGCTGACGTTGCCGGTCTCGCCCATGTCCCTCACCAGCAGCTCTGCGGCCCGCTTGGTGGCACCCATGATCGAGGTCGGGTTCACCGCCTTGTCTGTCGAGACCATCACGAACTTCTCGGCGTTCCACATCTTCGCCACTCGAGCGACGGTCCTGGTGCCGAACACGTTCGTCTTGGCGGCGCGGTCGGGGTGCTCCTCCATGAGCGGGACGTGCTTGTAGGCCGCGGCGTGGAAGACGACCTGCGGCCTGAACCTGGCGAACACCTCGTCGATCTCGGCTATATCGCGCACATCGGCGATCGCCGGCTCAACACGCACCTGTTGGCCTGTCTCGATGTCGAGCGCCCGCTTCGTGTTGAAGACACCGGTCTCGTCCTGGTCGAGCACGATGATGGTTTGCGGCTTGAACCTGCTGACCTGGCGGCAGAGCTCAGAACCGATCGATCCTGCGCCGCCGGTGACGAGCACCGTCTTGCCTTCGAGGAACTCGCTGACCTGCGTCGTGTCAACCTTCACCGGGTCGCGACCCAGCAACTCTTCGATCTGAACATCACGCACGTCCGCGAGCCGCACAACGCCCGAGACGAGGGTGCTGAAGCCCGGGACCACCTTGATCTGCTCGATCCCAGCGTCACGGCCTATCTGCACCGTCTCCTGGATCACCTTGCCCGGCGCCGACGGCATCGCGATCCAGATCTCGCTCACGCCGTGCTTTGTGACGATCTCCGGGATCTCGGCCCGCGTGCCACGTACACGGATGCCGTGCACAAGCCGGTTTCGCTTGCTCTCGTCATCATCGGCGAATCCGACCCCGACGTAGCCGGCGCCGACCTCTTCGGTCATGGCACGTGCGATCTGCGCTCCGGCATCTCCCGCGCCGACGATGAGGACGCGTCCACGGCCCTGGCGGCGAGCTCGCATCTTCCACTCGGTACCGACGCGGACGCCGATCCTGGAGACCGCGAGACCTGTGCCGGTGAGGAACACATCGACCAGCGCGAACTGGGTCAGCTCAAGTAACGACCACTGGAGCGGGTTGATGATGAATAGCACCGCGGTGAACAGCACGATGCCGATGGCGATGGACCGGGCGAGGACGACAAGGTCCCACACGTTCGCCCGCTTCCATTCGATGTCATATACGGCCGAAAGCGCCATGGGCGCCAGGCGGGCGACCAGCGAAAGGCCGAGGATCAGCGAGGTGTCTGCGGTGCTGATAGTGCCCTCGGTCAGCCTCGTGACGAGAGCGATCGCAGCAGCCGTGGCGAAGATGATCAGCAGCCCGTCGATGGTCGCGACGAGGCCCCGGCGGGCTGTTCGCCTCGTCGGAGTCATGCTGATATGCGGGAATCGGTTTGGACGTTCGCCTGGCGTGCTGGTCACGGTTCACCTCAGCCGTGCAGTGACCTCGTCGAGCACCGGTCGGTGATCGAAGTCCTGCTATCTGGTTCTGGCCGGGAGAATTGCCTCTAACGTCTGGTCAGACCCTGGTCAGGGCCGACCTCAGCTCATCCACCACTCTTGCGATCTGCTCGTCGGCCATGCGGCCGAAGAAAGGCAGCGCGATCGATCGGTCGGAGACGCTTTCGGCGATCGGGAAGTCGCCGGGCGCGTGCCCGAATTCATCACGATAGAAAGGTTCGAGATGGATGCACGGGAAGTAGTTCGAGCACCCGATCCCGCGGTCCCTTAGCAGGCGCAGGATTCCATCCCGTTGATTACGAGTGAATGACCTGTCGAGCCGGACCACGTAGACGAACCAGCTCATGTCGACATCTGGCGCGACGAACTGCGTCTCGATCTCGGGAACCGTCGCCAGCAGCCGGTTATAGCGCTCGGCGACACGCGTCCTACCGCCCAGCAGCTCGGGCAGCCGCTGCACCTGGGCCGAGCCGAGCGCGCAGCTGATGTCGCTAATCCTGTAGTTGAAGCCCAGGCGGGCGTGCGAAAGCCAGCCTGAGCCCTCGCCGCGTCCCTGGTTGCGCAGGCTCCTGGCGAGCTGTGCGATATCGTCGCGGTCAGTCACCAGCGCGCCGCCCTCGCCCGTCGTCATCTGCTTGTTCGGGTAGAAGG
>JANQEF010000163.1 GCA_028278465.1 Dehalococcoidia bacterium
TGCTGCTGGCGGCGTTCACCTTCCTGCAGCTCAAGGCATCTGTGCGGACGGCGAAGAGCTAGCCCTCCGTCGTGTAGCCGTTTTCGTCGACGGTACGGGTTGTTTCGGCGTGGTCGCCGCGAGTGCAGATCTCGATGCGGTTGCCGTCAGGGTCGTAGACAAAAAGGTGCCGCTGGCCGTCGTGCCGCACGCCGGGCTCGTTGGCGAGCGGAATCCCGGCTTCTGCCAGCGCCTCGACCACGGCATCGAAGTCTTCGACTTCAAAGGCCACGTGCTGCCGGCCGTCACGACCGGTCGGGTCCTCTGGCGGGTCGATCAGGTGGACCATCGAGCCATCGAGGCACTCGGTCCAGGCCAGCGTGTTGCCATCGACCTGGTGCGGGATGACCTTGAGGCCGACGGTGTCGCGGTACATCTTGACCGACTCGGCGCGGCCGGTGATCGGCAGCCCTACGTGGTTGACGGTCTTTATCCTGATCTTCGCCATTCGAGTCTTTTCCTCGCCTGTTCTCAGTTGCTGTCGATTTCAGACAGCAGCCCGATGATCCTGTTCACGGTGCGCCAGTTCCGGGTCGTTACCTTCATGCCCTTGCGTGGCGCGGTCAGCAACGCCTCGGCCGCCTTGCTCTTCGACAGCCCGTTCGGGCAGTACAGGTACGCCACGTCGTCTATTCGGCGGTAGCGTTCCGATTCGCCTGTCAGCGGCTCTGCCCTGTCTGCCCACTCGCCGCTGCCTTCGCCGGACAGAAACGCCAGCACCGACTTCTCCTCCTCTTCAGGCAAGAACGGGAAGCCGGACACCGCGTCCTCGAACTTCGCTGACGACATGACCATCGCAGGAACCGACAGGCCGAATCGTTCAGTTATCGCGCTTTCGATCTCCTGTTCCATCTTCTCGGTCGAACTTTCATCTGTCGTGAAGACCAGGTTTCCGCTCTGGATGTAGTGGTTGACCCGCTCGAAACCCTGCTCCCGCAGCAACTCCTTCAGGTCGTTCATGGGCAGCCGATTACGGCCGCCGACGTTGATGCCGCGCAGAAGCAGCACATACGCGCTGTTGCCGCTACCGCTCACGGCTCACTGGTGTAGCCAAGCTCGTCTGCGACCCTGTTGGAGGGCTTGAGTCGGCTGGCGGTCGTGAACTCGACCCTGTTGCCGTCCGGATCGAAGGCGAAGATGTACCGCTGGCCATCGTGGCGCTCGCCAGTCTCCTCGTCCACTTCGTAGCCGGACGCCTGCAGCTCCTTCACCGCGGCATCGAAGTCCTCCGCTTCCATGGCGAAGTGGTAGCCGGCCATCTCCTCACCCGGCGGCGGCTCGATCAGGTGGACCATCGTGCCGTCCTCGGTCCGCATCCAGACGATCCTCTCGTTGTCGACCATCGAAGGTATGACTTCGAGGCCGAGGATGTCCCGGTAAAACTCGAGGGCGACTCTCCGGTCTTTGACCGGCAGTCCAACATGGTTGATGGTCCGCATCTTCATGGTTAGGTCCGTGGTTTGGTGTCGTGTGCTGTTGTGTTCTGGCAGGGGCGGTGCTTGCCCCGCCTGGTCCTGGCAGAGCGGGGACGTTGAGCCATCCTGCTCTGAGCGAAGTCGAAGGGAAGGGTGGCGTCTTCCTTCTCCCAGCGGGAGAAGGTGCAGGATGAGGGAGAAGTGGTCTCACATTGACCAGTCAGATCTCTCCCTTCGGTCGAGATGACAGATGTCCCGGCTCTGCCCCTACCGAGCATCGCCAACCTTAGTCCGGTATCTGGGTGCTTTCGGCAACCTCCGCGATCATCTCTATCTCCACCGAGATCTGGTCTGGCAGGCTGCCCATGCCGACCGCGGACCTCGCATGTTTACCGTTGTCGCCGAACACATCGACAAGCAGGTCCGAGCAGCCGTTGATCACCTTCGGGTGATCGTTGAACCCGGGCTCCGCGTTCACCATGCCCAGCAGCTTCACGATCCGTCGCACGTTGCCCAGGTCGCCGACCTGTGACTTCAACGCCGCTATCAGGTTGACGCCGCAGAGCCGGGCGGCTTCGTACGCCTCGTCCAGCGAAACGGCGCTACCGACCTTGCCTGTGACCATAGAGCCGTCCGGCCTGCGCGGCCCCTGGCCCGAGACAAACACCAGGTTGCCGGTCCGCACGGCAGGCACGTAGTTGGCGACCGGCGATGCCGGCGTTGAGACGTCTATTCCCAGCTGAGCTAGTCTTTCTTCGGGATTGGCGCCAGGCAAGCGAGACCTCCGTTCTCTGGCGAAAGTTCGAGCAGCGGTGATTATGCATCAATCCGCGGGAACGCAGAGGTCGAAACGGACAGCAATGCTCTCTGAATGAAAATCCGGCCGGACGGACGCGCTACGCCGGCTCACAAGTAGAATCGGCAGCCGCTCGCGAAGAATCGCCAGTCCCTGCAACACACCGCAACGCAGCCACAGCGCCACAAGAAACGGAAAAGATGAAAGCAGCCCAGATAGTCGGCCGACTTGACATGAGGATGATCGAGACTCCGGAGCCGGAGCTCACCGGTCCCGGCGACGTGAAGGTCCGCATCGACTGCATGTCGGTTTGCGGGTCGGACATCTACCTCGAATACGACGCCGACCTGCCAGAGGAGCACTACCCTCTCGAGCCCGGCAAGCCAGTGCACGAGTGTGCCGGCGTGATCGTCGAATCACGCGATCCTGACTACGCGGAGGGAACGCGCGTCATCGTCATCCCCGAGGACGCGGCCGGCGCAGCCGAGTACGTCGTGCAGACGGCGGACAAGCTGATCCGGCTGCCGGACTGGGGCGGGCTCGACGAATGGGTGATGTGCCAGCATTCCGGCACAGCGCTCTACTCCGCCCGTAAGTGGGGAAACGCCGTCGGCAAGTGCATCGCCGTGCTCGGCCAGGGCGGCATCGGCCTTTCGTTCACCATGTTTGCTGACAAGCAGGGAGCGGCGCAGGTCGTCGGCATCGACCTCGAAGAGTACCGCTGCAAGAAGGCGCTGGAGCTGGGCGCCACCGGGACCGTTAACGCCTCGACCGACGACGTACTCGAGGCCGCCGGAGCGATGACCGATGGGAAGCTGTTCGATGTCGTGGTCGATGCCAGCGGCAACCCGGAAGGCCTCGACACCTGCGTGCAGCTGGCGCGGCCCGAGGGCCAGGTGATCAGCTTCAGCCTCACCGGTCACAAGCCGGTGAGCTTTGACCACCCGGCCTGGATGGGCAAGAACCTGCAGCTGAATGCCACGGCGATCGCCGCAACAGATCAACCGGTCAAGGAGATCCGCGAGGTGGTCGGCCTGCGCGACCGCGGCTGGGTAGATCCGGGGCTCTTGAAGACGCACGAGACCACGTTCGACAAACTGCCGGAAGCCTACGAGCAGTACCGCAAGCGTGAAGACGGCATCATCAAGATCGCCGTGAATGTCCCTCGATAGCGGCGCAGCACCAAATCCGATGGCATAATCCGTGCCGAAGGGCCGAATTTAACCGCAGAACCAGTCCGCAATCGTTCGGGCTGAGATCGAGAGGAACATCGTGACAGTAGCAGTTGGGGATACCGCGCCCGGATTCACGCTGACCAACTCGGCAGACAACCAGCCGGCGAGCCTGAGCGACTACGCAGGCAAGAACGTTGTGCTGGCCTTTTTCCCGGCAGCATTCTCGGGCGTTTGCCAGACCGAGCTGTGCACGTTCCGGGACTCGCTGGCGTCTTTCGAATCGCTTGACGCGCAGGTGCTGGGGATATCGGTCGACCCGCCAATGGCACAGAAGGCTTTCGCCGACCAGAACGGCGTCAACTTCCCGGTGCTGAGCGACCTGCACCACGACGCCATCAAGGCTTACGGCGTCGAGTTCGGAAACTTCGCCGGAGTCGACGGATACACCGCCGCGCAGCGGTCAGTCTTCGTCATCGGTAAGGACGGCAAGGTGAGCTGGCGGTGGCTGGCCGACTCGCCGGGTAACGAGCCGCCTTATGCCGACGTAGAAGCTGCCGTGCAGGCGCTGGGCTAACTGGCAAGCCAACTTTGCGCATTGAATCCCCGGGGCTTCGGCTCCGGGGATTTCTGTTTCTCCGGGTTCCACGCTCTGTCTCTTCGCTGCGACCGATGATCCGAAAACGGTTGCGCTGCGAACTACCTCCGTCCGGACATATCCAGGCACCGAACGTTCGACTGTCGCCGACCAGGACGATGCGCACAGGCAGGACGCGGGGCCACGTCAAACGGAGGAACTTGACGCCATGTTTTCAGGATCGGATGCCCCGCTGAGGGGCCATGGAGGAAGGCTACGGCTGCCCGGCGCCGCGCTGGCGCTGCTGCTTGTTGTGAGCATGGCAGCGGTGGCGCTGCTGAGCCAGGGCGAGACGGCGCGAGCGGTCGGGACCGAGGTGAAGGTCACGACGCACAGCCAGTTCGGCGACATCCTGACCGATGCCGCAGGCCGCACGCTCTACCTCTTCAAGAACGACAGGCGAATGGAGTCGAACTGCTCAGGCGGCTGTCTGACCGCGTGGCCGCCGCTGCTCACGGATGAGCCGCCGGTCGCAGGCGACGGCGTGAACCAGGGCAGGCTCGGCACGATCGAGCGGGACGACGGCTCGCTGCACGTTGTCTACAACGGCTTCCCGCTCTACTACTGGCAGAACGACGCGGCCGCTGGTGACACGCTCGGGCAGGACCGCGGCGGTGTGTGGTTCGTGGTGAACCCGTACGGCAGCTCAGTGCACACGTCGGCGAAGATCCAGCTCGGTAGCGACGCCACGTTCGGCGACATCATCACCGACGAGTCCGGCCGCGTGCTGTACTTGTGGAAGCGCGACGAGAAGGACAAGTCGAACTGCAACGGCGGGTGCGCGCTCGCATGGCCGCCGCTGCTGACGACCGATGCGCCGTCGCTTTCCGGCGGTCTTGCGGACGACCGGCTTGGCACGATCACCCGCGACGACGGCTCGACACAGGTGACCTACAACGGCCTGCCGCTCTACTACTTCTTCAGGGACACCGGCCCCGGCGACACGGCCGGACAAGAAGTCGGCAGGACCTGGTACGTGGTGTCGACGCACGGTGCGGCGATCCACACCGTCGCTCCGCTGAACCTGGCGGAATCGAGCGAGTTCGGCACGATTCTCGCCGATCGCAGCGGCCGGATCCTGTACCTGTTCGACCCCGACGATCCCGGAGTCTCGAACTGCAATGGCGGCTGCGCGCTCAACTGGCCGCCGTTCCTGACTTCGAGGTCGCCGATAGACATCGGCGGTGTCGACACCGGGCTGCTCGGCACGACGGTCCGGGCCGACGGCCATACGCAGGTTACGTACAACGGCTTCCCGCTCTACTACTTCTTCAACGACGTCGGCCCGGGCGACACGAACGGGCAGACTGTCGGCGGCGTGTGGTGGGTGCTGGACGCCAACGGCAACAAGATCGACGCTCCGACTTCGAGCACCACGGCCGAGCGGGCGGTGACGGCCGGGAGCGGTGGCGCTGTCAGGTCGCACGATGGCCGAGTCGCGGTGACGGTGCCCGGCGGCGCGGTCAGCGAGGACGGCTCGGTGCGGCTCGCGCCGGTGAACACGCCGTCTTCGGACATCGGGCTGAACAGTGTTCGTGTGGCTTCCGGCGTCGTTGAGATGGCGGTGCTGGATGGCTCCGGAGGCGTGGTCAGCGGTCGGCTCGGTTCACCTGCGCAGGTGTGTGTGACCTATTCGGGCGCGGACGCAGACGGCTCGACGCGTGGAGCGCTGGGGCTGCGCGTGCTGCAGTTCAACAGCGGCGGTGGCGGTTACTGGGTGACGCTGAACACTCAGGTTGACCTGCTACGCGGGCAGGTGTGTGCGCAGACCGCGGCGCAGGGAGCGCTGGCGCTGGGCCAATCGACGCGCTAGCGGTCGGGGATGGATAGACGGCACGGAGGGAGCGGGCTGAGATCGATCAGCCCGCTCTTTGTTTTATGAGAGGAGAGCCGTGTTTCCTGAGCGGAGCGCAGCGAAGTCGAAGGATCTCTGCGGAGGACACTGGTCCTGACAAGATCGGTTGGCTGTGAAAGAGACCTTTCGACAAGCTCAGGGCAGCAAACCTCCCCTCCCATATTGGGAGGGGATTGAGGGGAGGGTTATTCGCCTTGTTGAGGACGAGTAGGTGTGCCACCACCGACCCTCCCTCTAACTCCCTCCCAAGCTGGGAGGGAGGATTTCCGTCGTCCCTCGCTTTGGCTCGGGACGACGGAAATCAGCGGCACCCTCTATTCGTTACACAAACACCACATACAGCTGACCCGCCACAGCGCCGAACAGCGCGTGGGCCAGCACCAGCTGTGCCGCTGAACCCTTTCCATACCTGAGCAGAAACGGTGCCGGGTCACTGACCAGCCCTGCCCTGACCGCCCGGTTCAGAGTGCGCGCATAAGCCAGTGTCGTGCCGCTGACCAGGGCCAGGAATATCCCGGCGCCGATCCCCCACGCGAACTCGAAGCGCTCCACCTCGAACCCGACCAGCACAGCGGCCACGACACACCCGAACCCCAGCGCACCGCCAAAGTACGCCAGCAATCCCCACAGGTAAGCCGCCGTCGTCTCGATGCTGAATGCCGAGCCCACCAGGTAGAGCGGGTTGGCGGGGAACCGCGTAGGCATCACCGCCAGCATCGCCATCACTACGAAGAGCGCCACGGCGCCTGCGATCAACGCCGACGGAACCACGGCCCCGAACCGGAACGCCAGCTCCGCCGCATGCGTTACCGGCTCGTCCATCCCTCAGCCCGAGGCCTGCAGGATCGTCGCCAGCTTCTCCAGGTCTTTGCGCAGCATGCGGCGCATCATCGGCTTCGCCAACCACCCCGTGACGTAAAACCCGATCGCCGCCAGCCGCGAGTCGGAGTACGCGGTCTGGTTGTACGTCAACGCCGTGCCATCGCCGGATGGCCGCAGTACGAAGCGGCCCTGGATCGGGTACGGCCCCTCGACGGTCCTGTACTCCAGCAGCGATCCCGCCTCGCTGGCGGTGATCTCCATCTTGATGTCGTGAACCTTGCGGCCGTACTTGTTCTTCATGTCGAACCGCGCACCCACCCGCAGGCTGGCGCCTTCCTCCCAACCTGCCGACTGCACGCCGTTGATCCACTCGGACATCCGGCTCGGATCGCTGACCACCGCGAAAACCGTGAGCGGCGGTACGGTGATCTCTTTGCTGACACTGGTCTCGATTGTCGCCATCTGATTCCTCGGGTTCCCGCGATCAAGTTCACCGCCGGGATTCTAGTTCATGATCGCTCCACCGTTAACGTTGAGCGCCTGGCCTGTGATCTGCGCCGCGTCCTCTGAAGCGAGGAACGCCACCGCTTTGCCGATGTCTTCAGGCGTCTGCTCACGGCCGAGCGGCATCGACTGCCTGATGTTGATGTCGAAGATCTCGCGGGCGGACAGGTCGGAAAGCTCCGGGGTCAGCGCTCTGTGGTTGAGAGCGATCGACTCCCACATCGGCGTCCACAGCCTGCCGGGGCAGACCGCGTTGACGTTGATGTTGTACTGGCCCAGCTGGATGGCAAGCAGGTGCGTCCACTGGATTGCGGCGGCCTTCGACACGCCGTAGGGGATCTGGATGTTGCCTCGGCCGGGGTCCGGCACACCGCGCGGCGCTCGTCCTCCGTGCGACGCGATGTTGATGATCTTTCCGTGCCGTCGCTCCATCATGTGTGGCGTGATGGCATCGGCGGTGTTGACCATGCCCTGCACATTGATTCCCCACGTCATCCGCCAGTCATCAGGACCATAGTCTCTGCGCTCTGCGAAGCCCGGCGCGCCGATGACGCCAGCGTTGGCGACGCAGATGTCTACCTTGTCGAACTCGGAGATCGTCGAGTCGACCCAGCTGCTAATCGAGGCGGGGTCGGTGACATCGACCGCTGCCGAATGGGAACGTCCACCAGCCGCTTCGATCTCCGAAGCGACGGAAGCTGCGGCATCGCCGTCGATGTCCGAGACCGAGACTGTCGCGCCGCGTGATGCGAGGACTAGAGCTATGCCGCGACCGATTCCGCGGCCTGCTCCGGTGACGACCGCCACATCGCCCCGCAGCTGCTCGGACATGCTGGTACTGGCCATATCCGCCTCTGTCTGGTCTCGTCTGGGACGCCGCGGAGGCAAGCATACATTCGGTCAGCAGCGACGGCTCAGGTCGCCAGCCACTCCGTCGCCTCGGCGCGGGTTGCGAAGTAGCCGGTCGGGAAGTCGGCAGGA
>JANQEF010000175.1 GCA_028278465.1 Dehalococcoidia bacterium
AACTAGGCGCCGCTTAGCTAGCGGATGCCGCGAACCCAGTTGTTATAGAACTCGCCGATCTCTGTGAGCCCGGCTCCGGGCCCCGCGTCGTCGAAAAGGCTCAGACCGTTTCCAGAGTCGGCCTGGCAGATGCTGATATCGCGGTAGGAAGAGAAGGTGAACCACCGCTCGATGTTCAGCGGTTCAGAGTTCGCTTCCAGCCAGGTGTAGACACGTTCCAGGTAGGCGCGCACCTCCTCAACCTGGTAGTCGCCAACCGGGCTCGGCCATCCGCCGCAGCCCTCGACGCCGAACTCCCAGTCCGCGTAGCCCCAGTGCAGCCCGAACTCCGTGATCCAGATCGGATCGCCGCGCGTCGACTCCCTCGAATCCACCCACTCCCGGTACTCCTCGATCTGCTTAGTGATGATGTCGTCCCTGACGGTCGGGAACGCTTCATCGATCGGGACTATGGAGCCCGGCCACACGATCGGAAAGATGTCGATCGCCCAGATGTCGACGGGCGGGGGTTCGCCGAACAGTTCGATGTAATCGAAGAAGAAGAAGGTGATCCAGCTGGCGCCGTGAAAGTAGCCGCCGCAGTTGAGGCAATTGAAGCTGAAGTTGAGGATGGACGGACTGGTGATCAGCGCCGTCGGATCAGCCTCCTTGATGGCTGCATAGGTATCGTGCAGGCTGACGAGGACGTCGTCGACAGTAACGCCGTGCGCGTTGGGTTCTCCGAGCACGTACCACACCGAGCCAGGAGCCTCAGCGGCTCCTCTTCGAATCTCTTCGATAGGCGTCGGATTGACCGAGTTGAGGAAGAGGATTTTCCTGGCGCCCGCTGGCGCGTCTGAGGCGCTGGCCGAGTAGTCGATGTAGTCCGAGAAGCCAAGGACTTCGCGTGCGTGCCCAGCGTCACTGGTCAGAATGAGCCCGTACCTGGGATCGGCGGTGGGCGTTGGGGTCGCAGATGGCGTGGCAGGCGTCGCCGTAGCGGGTAAGGGCGGAGTTGCTGTGGCTGGCGGTGTGCGAGTGGGCGTCGGGGCTGCGGTGGCGGCTACGGGCGGCGTAGGAGTTGGCGAAGGCGACGAAGTTGCAGACGGGACGGCGGTGTTCGTGGCTGTTGGAACGGCTGTCGGGGCAGGCGACGACGTAGGAGTTGGTTCCTCAGTGCCGGAACTGCATGCGGCGAGGATCACGGCTAACGAGGCCGAAGCCAGGGTCAGCAGATGAGATGGTTTTGGTCGCCTCATCCCGGTCCTCGCACCTCGACACGCGCCGGGTTTAGAACCGGCGCGCAAGTGAATCTCACCGCGCCGCCGACGTCCTGATGCCGAGCGCCTCGTCTGTCAGCTCTTCCAGGATCCTGGAAAGTGTCGCCTCTGTGTTCGGGCCGGCGATCTTCTTGACCACTTCGCCGTCAGCCGTGACAAAGAACTTCTCCGGGATGCCGCGCACGCCCCAGTCGACCGCGATGCGCCCGTTGTCGAGACCGTTCACGTACTCGATGCCATTGCGCTCGATGAAATCTTCCACAGGCCCCGCCTCGTCCCAGATAGCGATGCCCACGAACTCGACGCCGCGGTCGCGCCACTCCTTGTATGCCTCGGCGAGGATCGGCCCTTCCGCACGGCAGGGAGCGCACCAGGAAGACCAGAAATCGACCAGTACAACCTTGCCTCGGAGTTGCTCGAGCGAGACCACATCTCCGCCGATGGTCGTCAGCTCGAAGTCTGCGTCCGGTTCCACCGTTAGCGAAACTTCACCGAAGCTGTCGTTGACGCCGGGTCTTCCCTGGGTGCCTCCCGTCTGGGCGACGCCCCACGCGAGGAGCGAGGCCAGAAGTATCAGCGGGATTCCGACCCCGACCGCGATTGCCCGGCGTTGTGTCATGTTGGTTGAGCTTCAGTGGTCCCGGCAGCAAGAGCCGCCTGCGTGAGCGCGGCCCTGCGTGCAGTGTAGTCCTCTTCCTCGATCTCACCCGCTTCGCGCCGGGCGTCGAGTGTGGCTATTGTCTCTACGATCTCAGAGCGCTGAAGGCCTTCATACTCCGGATAAGCGCCGGGCTGTGGTGAGCCGGACGCCGCCGCGCCTCTCTGCCGCGCGAAGAAGAAGGCGTAGACAAGCAGGCCGAGCATTGCGGCGCCTGCCACCCATGCGATAACGATGATGTAACCGCGGCCATCGAAGAAGTCCTGGATGCTCTCAAGGAGCGAAGGCGTTGGGAGCGAGCTGAACTGCACATCCAGCTGCGAATCTCGCGGGTAGTTCACCCCTTCGACAACGCTGTACGCCGTATCGTCGATAATCGCTCCCTCGGCAGCGCCGAACCCGAGGCCCGTGACCTCTCCCTCGCCCTCGGGCAACATGATCCTCACCTGGTCCGCGCCGTACGGCAGCCTCAGCGGGAAACTGAGCGAGTCGCCGTCGTACTCCGTGACATACGTCATCAGGATGTCGAAATCACCGGGCGGCACCGGGTTTGTCAGCGCGAAGCCGGTCGAAATCTCGAGGATGTTCCCGGGCGGCAGGTTGCTTTCTACCGAGAGTCTGGTGAAGCCCTCCGGCAGGTTGAAGCGCAGCAGGTCGAGACCGGTGAGCGCAGGGTTGTCGACGTCCGGGATCCAGACATGGCTGCCGCTGTTGACGACACTGACAACAGCAAGCACGCCGATCAGGCGATCCGCCCTGTCGATGCTCGGGATGAGCATCGAGTAGGTTGAGACTCGGATATCTTCGAACGACTGTGTGTGGTCGTAGATCGTTATCTCGAGGTCGCTGAACGAGCTCTGGCCGGGGATGAGGTCGACAGACGGTGTGAACTCGCCGTGGTCGGCAGCGACCCTGTAAGTCAGGCCGGGACCGCTGAGGAAATCAGTGAAGGTGAACTGGCCGTTCGTCCCGACTATCGCCGTGTCGCTTGCCACGATCTCCTGCCTGGCCTCGTCCACAACCAGCAGTACGACGTTCAGGCCGGGTGGTACATCGGAACCGGGTGTTCCATTGACGATTCTGCCACTGATCTCCGTTGGGAAACCCTGCGCCGAGGCGTGGTCGGGCAGAGCGGAGAAAGCCGCGAACAACGCGACGAGGACAGAGGCGGCAAGCAATATCCTGCGTACCCGCCCGCGCAGGCTAAATCGGTCCACAAATTCAGTGCCGGGATTCATTTGATAGCGTCTCCGCCCTCAGGAGGTCCAACCAGTCCTCTGCGAGCCGCCTCGATCTCTCGTTCCAGCGCCTCGACGTCGGACTCCACTGCGCCGAGCTGGTCCTCTCGCTGCATGATCCGTGCGGCGGCCACTCGAAGCTCGCTCAGCTGCAGTTCGTAGTCATCTTCCGTCAGATCGCCAGCCCGGTAGTCGCCTTCCAGGTCGGCGATCTGCCTGTACACGCGCATCCGCGCGACGCGCAGGCGCTCCAGAACAGGATCACCCGCCAGGGTGTAGCCGTGCCTGTTCAGGAACGGGTATACCAGCACCGCCAGAGATATCAGAACGAGGGCTGTCCCCAATAGTGTGCCCATGCTGTCACTCAGTCTCCCGCGGCCTGGTGAGTGTTCGGTGAGGACTCTCGGCTGCGCCTGAAGGAGCCGGGACCCGAGGAGCGCCGGTAACGGGCGCTGCGCTGCGTTCCACCGCAGGCGCCGGCCACAGGGCAACAACGGTGCCCAGCAGGAATATCGGGCCGGAGATCCACAGCCACATCGCGAGCGGGTTGATGCTCATGCGAAGCGCCACGCTGCCGTCGCTGTTGAAGTTACTCGGTATCAGGTACAGGTCCTCGACCAGCGTCGAGCGAATACCGGACCTCACGGCAACCTGGTTGAACGCCGGGTAGAAGCCGTGCCACGGGTCCAGCGTGCCTATCTGCCGGTCGCCGGGATACGCGCCGCCATCAAGGTCGTACTTGTGGCTGTCGACGAAGTAGCCGTTCTCATCGAGGTCGTACTCGGAGCGGTCGATTCGATAGATGTTCAGGTGCGCCTCGGTCGTGATCCTGTCCGCCCGGGAACCCTCCGTGGTCTCGACGAACTCCACCCTGTAGTTGTCGATCACGCCGCTCTCGCCGGGCAGCAGGGAGACGTCCACGCGCTGGTCAAAGAACTGCGTGCCGATGATGCCGATAGATAGCGCCAGGACCGCCAGGTGGACGATGTAGCCGCCGTGCCGCGGCCTGTTGCCGTTGACCAGCTTCCAGTAGGCCGCGGGCCAGCTGTCACCGCCTCTGTGTCTCGCCGCCGTGCCGCGCCACCACTCCTCGGCGATCGCAACGGCCACGAACGCGATCACGCCGAACGCAACGACAGCGACCCACTGGTCAATCCCGGAAGCGAACAGTCCGGCGATGACGACGATCGCGCCAACGGTCGGCCAGACGAACCAGTTACGGATAGACCGTGCCGAGGTCTTGCGCCAGGGCAGCAGCGGACCGACTCCCATAACCGCGACCATCGCCAGCAGCAGCGGTCCGTTTACACGATTGAAGTACGGAGCCGAAATGCTGACGCTCACGTCTCGCGCAAGATCTGAGAAGACGGGGAAGACGACGCCCCACAGCGTGACGGCGACCACGGCCAACAGCAGGAAGTTGTTGACGAGGAACGAGGCCTCACGAGACAGGAACGACTCGACGGTCCGGTCGCTCTTCAACTGCGGGTATCGCCACAGGAAGACTCCGAAGGCGAAGACAAGGCTGACCATCATGAACGAGATGAACACAGCGCCGAGCGAGGAAGAGGCGAACGAGTGGACCGAGACGACCGGGCCGCCGCGGTTGATGAACATGCCGAGTTGAGCGAGGACGAAGGCGATGTTCAGCAGCGCGACGTTCCACATGCGGAACATGCCGCGTCGCTTCTGGACCATGATCGAGTGGATAAACGCCGTCATGACCAGCCACGGCATGAAGGCGACGTTCTCGATCGGGTCCCAGCTCCAGTAGCCGCCCCAGCCGAGGATCGTGTAAGCCCACCAGGCGCCGATCAGCAACCCCAGCCCGAGGATGCCCCATATGAGGATCCCGGAGACGCGGGCGATGTCGACCCAGTCGTCGCCGTAGTTCCCGGAGATGAGCGCTCCGGCCGCGTAGGCAAATGGGATCGTGATGCCGACGAGCCCGGCCATGATGATCGGCGGGTGGCTGTACATGCCGGGATGCTCAAGCAGCGGGTTCAGGCCAAGACCTTCCAGCGGAGCCGCGCCCGGGAACGTATCGAACGGGCTGGCGAAGAAGATCAGCACCAGGTAGTAGAACACCTGCGTCGCAGCCAGCACCGCGATGGTGTACGGAAGGCTTCTTGCGAACCGTTTCGGCGCCCAGATCACCGCGGCAACCGACATCACCGCGAGCGCGAACAGGATGTAGAGCAGTGAGCCTTCGTTGCCTGCGTAGAAAGCCACCAGCGTGAAGCCGCGTTCGAGGAAAGAGTTACTGTGGCCGTGGACGTACTGGATCGAGAAGTCGTTCTGCATGAACGCCACAAGCAGAGCGAGCGCAGCCGTCGCCGAGGCCGCGGCAGATAGGTAGATCGATCTCCTGGCGCTGACGATGAGCGCCGGAACGCTGCGGGACTGTCCGATGACGGAGCCGGCGGCCGCATAGCCCGAAAGACCCAGGCCCAGCAAGAGCGATATGACGCCGAGGTCAGCCAACTAGTCGCTTCCGCCTTTTCGTCCCGCTTGTTGACCTGTTTCGGCACCTGGCGCCTGGATCAGACCGATGTCGGAGTCGACCTTCTCCAGATACTGCTTTAGCTGCCTGTCTTCCAGCGTCTCCCGGTGCGTGGCGGCGTACTGAGCCGAGTTGCGCCGCATGTTCTTCAGCACCCAGAAGACGGCCAGCGCGCCACCACCGCCAATGACCGCCGGCATAAGCCAGATGATCAGGTTGAACCCTGAAGCCTCAGGAGCGGCGAGCACCACCTCGCCATAGCGTGCGACGAAGTAGTCGCGGATCTCCTGGTTCGACTCGCCCTCAGCGATCTTCTCCCTCACGACCCGCTTCATGTCCTCGGCAATCTGCGCGTGAGACTGGTCGATCGTCTGGCCATCGCAGACAGGGCACATCAACTCACGGTCCAGCGTGTAGGCGCGCTGATCCGGCGTGAGGTCATCCTCCTGCACACAGGCGGCGAAAACAGTCAGGGCGAGGACGCCGAGCGCGAGCCACGCGATGGCGCGAGTTGTGACGAAGCGGTCGGGGACGATTCTCATCGGCATCGCACGAAGAATTGGTGTTGTCGATCCCCGTGCAGACGGATCTGGAATCAGTTTACTGCGCTCTATCCAGCCCTGTTGCGGTGTCCTGGATGTAGGCGACGATGTCCCAGATCTCTTCCTCGGCCAGGAACTTGTCGAACTGCGGCATCACGCTGTTGCCGCCCGACCGGATGAATGCGGCGAGACCAGCGTCCCCAAGGGTGCCGCGAGACTCCTTCAGGTTCGGAGGCAGCCTGCGGCCGGTGTCTCCCATGATCAGGCCAGTCTGAGTCGAGTAGAAGCTGAGGTTCGACTTGAGGTGAGGCACGGCAGGCCCATCGCCTTCGCCCGTGACGCCGTGACACACGGCGCAGTTGACGGCGTACAACTCTCCTGCGACCTCGGGGTCGTAGGGTCTTCGCTGGAACTCCGGCACAGCCAGCGGCACTTCGGGTCCGCCGACCGATTCGTAGGCGACCGACTGCGCGGGCGGCTGGAGGCGCGGCGGCTCCTGGGCGCGCTGCGACTGCGAGTAGTGCATCTCGGTGAAGATGTCGACCGGGTACGAGGTGGTTTCCTGCACGCTGCAAGCGGCTGCGACGAGCGCGAACAGGCCAAGCAGCCCTATGAGTGCCGAGCGGCGCCGCGCTATGCCCACCGATAGATTCCTTCTGGCCCGAGGAGTCATGAGGCGTGCTTAATCTCCAGTGCACCGGCAGACTTCAGCACAGACTCGGCCTCCTGCGCACGCGTACTCTCCACGCTTATCACCACGCCTATCCAGCCTTCAGTGATGCGCTCGTCGTAGGCGCCCGGGTTCATGTTCGGAAGTCTCGACTCGAAGATGATGCCGATCACGGTGGCGATCACCGCTGCGAGCATCGTCATCTCGTACATGATGATGATCATTGCGAACAGCGAGAGGATCGGCTTTCCGCCGGTCACCAGCGGGAACGCAATCTGGGTGCCCGCGGTCAGCAGGATTGCCGTCGTGAAGCCGATGATCGCCCCGAAGGCGGGGAACCGGAACAGGCGGTGCTGGGGCACGTATTCGCCGAACGCGCCCTCCGGGTACGGCGTGCCGGTCAACACGTCGAAGGTGCCGAGCTCAAAACCGGCTTTGGCAAGCCCGTCCATGGCGTCGGCCGCCGGTTCCGCTTCCTGGAACAATCCGAGGATGCTGCGATCAGCCATCTGGCTACTCCTGTTCCCTCAGGATCGCGGGCACATCCGCCCTGCCGATCTTGATCTTGTCAACAAATACCTGGCTCTCCTTCTGCTCGAACAGCGGCACGAGCGGGAAGAACCTTGAGAAGAGAAGCATGAGGAACGTTACCCATGCGACAGACCAGATGAGAATCGACCATTCCACGAGGCTCGGGCGGTACGAATCCCATGTGTAG
>JANQEF010000282.1 GCA_028278465.1 Dehalococcoidia bacterium
TAACCGATCTTGTACTTGCCAACATCTCTGGCGCTCTGCCGGCTCATCCCCTCTTGAGGCTGATGCCTGTGCGAGGCCGTGGGCTTGAGGTCGTCGGCATCAAGGTGCCTGAAGGCGCAGCGGTTGTTGGACGTCCGCTGCGGGACCTGCAGGTGCCGTACGGCGTACATATGAACCTGATCATCTCGAGCGCGGGCCGGACAGAGGTCCCGACCGACGACACAGTCATCGAAGCCGAAGACGAGGTGATCGCCGTCTCGCCGGTGGAGTCAACCGACGCCCTCTGGGAGACGCTGACAGAACTGAGGTAGCCGTTGAGCAAGCGCGTGGCGTTCCTCGGACCGTCCGGGACCTACACCGAAGAAGCAGCGATACTGCACGATCCCGATGCAGACCACATCGACTATCCGTCGCTGCCAGACGTGGTTGCGGCGGTCGATTCGGGAGAGGTCGACGAAGCGGTCGGGCCCATCGAGAACAGCATCGCCGGTTCGATCAACGACATTGTGGATTCGCTGATCGGCGCGCAGAACGCCCGCATAACCGGCGAGATCCTATTGCCTATTGATGTTTGCCTCATCGCGCCGCCGGGCACCAGCCTGGCCTCGATAAAGCGAGTCCGTTCGAAGGCGGAGGCGTTGGGTCAGTGCCGGAAGTTCCTTTCGACTCACCTACCTGACGCGGTCTTAGAGCCGTTCGATTCCACCGCTGGCGCCGCTGCGAGCCTCGCAGATGAGGACGGGAGCGTTGCGGCGCTCGGTCCGCGGCGGGCTGCCGAGCTCAGCGGCATGGCGGTGCTGCAGAGCAGTATCCAGGACCGCAAGAACAACGTGACCAGATTCGTGGTGATCGGCCGCGAGCCGCCGGAGAGAACCGGAGTTGACAAGACGTCGATAGTGTTCGATTTCGATCGAGAGGACGCGCCGGGACTCGTGTACGCGGCGCTCAAACCGTTCGCAGACCTGGGGATCAACCTGACCAAGATCGAGTCGAGGCCGACCGGCGCTAAGATCGGCGTCTACTACTTCCTGCTGGACTTCGATGGCCATCCGGAAGACAAAAATGTCAGTGGCGCGCTAACTGAGCTGCAGCGCCACACCGCCATGTTCAAGGTGCTCGGCTCGTATCCGCGTGCCAAGCTGCCTCAGGCCTGACCGGGCTTTCCGCCACATCTGGCCAGAAGTCGACGGCATCTGTGACCTAAAGGTCCTCGTCGTCGAGGTCCAGGTCGTCGAACGGCGAATTGTTGCGGCGAGGCCGGCCGCCTCCGCGATCCGAGGCAGCGAACATCCGCTCCTTCGCGGCGGCGATGAAGTCGTCCGCCTTGTCACGAAACTCCTGCCCGCGCTCGGAAAACAGCGTCCGGGTCTCGTCACCCGACTTCGGGGCAAAGACCATTCCGGCGACGAAACCGACGATTCCGCCGATCACCATTCCAGAGAAAAACCCGCCGCTGTCCTTAGATTCTCTGTCTGCCATCGTTCAGTCCTTGTAAATCATGCCCTGCGCAGCCGTTCAGCGGCTGCCGTTCGATCACTATTTCGACTCGGACCTGCCGTTAGATTCCTCAGAATCGCCGTTTTCGTCCCCGCCACGCCGCGGGAACACCGAGCTGAACGCGGACCTTGCAAAATCGCCCGCTCGCATGCCGCGGTTCACGGAAGTGGCGGTTCTCCTGACAGTGGACGCCGTCGAATCGACAGACTCCACCATCGCCTCGACCCTCTCGACCCCGGCATCGACGCGGTCCATGAGGTGCTTAGCCTTGCGATAGAAGGTGAGGCCGAGAGCGAGACCGACCAGCATCGCGAGCACGCCGATCACGAAAAAGGTGATCAGCACGATGTCCCGGATCATGCCGGTCACTTCGACTGATGTGAGTGCTACTGTCATCGCACAGTGCCTGGAGATTACGTGGTTCGGCGAGATCACCGGCCACCGGTTTCGATGCGTTGATGCTAGCAGCGTGGCATTCGAACGCCAATCCATGCCGATGGCGCATACGTGAGGGACGCCACGCAATCGCGCTCACATCAAGACAACTTACACGTAACCGGCTCGTTCAGACTTCGTCGCGGTGCGGTTTCGCAGACCTGTGTTCTCGAATTGGTTCGTTTGAACCGCTAGTCGAACATGGTGCCGGGCTGGCACGTTCGGCAGAAGTTCGTCTCTCTTCGGTTCGCCTTGATTGCGCTGATGCGACTTCCGCACCTTGGACAGGGCTTGCCGCCCTTGCCGTGCACCTTCAGAAAGTCTCGCACTTTCTTGTGGATAGCGTCGCCAACTCTGTCCTCAAGTATGCTGACTGCGTTCCTGGGGACAGCATAGACGGCTTCGTGCAGATGCTTCATTTCGGTCCTGCCGAGCTTCGACTTCTTGCGGAACGGAAACAGCTTCGCCTCGAACAGGATCTCGTCGGCGTAGGCGTTGCCAATCCCTGAGACGGCCTGACCACGCGTCAGAATGCCCTTGATCTCGCCCCGGAACGGCTTCAGCGCCGCCGTGAACTCGTCAAGGTCCATCGGCTCGTCCAGCACATCTGCTCCCTGGTTCTCCAGCCGCACGATCTCGCCGAGCTGGTCCGGGCTGAGGTAGTAGACCTGTCCCATGCGCTTCTGGTCGAAGTAGCGGAGCTGGTGACCGTCATCGAGATCGAAGACCAGGATCGTCGATGCTTCCATGCGGTCTTCCGGGGAGCAGTAGCGCAGCCCGCCGGTCAGCATCGGGCTGATCACCAGCCGGCGCTCGGCGCCAAGCTCGACCAGCAGCAGCTTCCCTTTCCGGTCGATCTTCGTGAGCTTGCGTCCCGCGATATCGTCCGCGAACTTCTCGCCGGTCATGTTTCGCAGCACAAGCGGCTTACGCTCAGCGGCAGACGTGACTGTTCGGCCGACGAGTTTCGGTTCGAGGAAGTCGCGTATGACGAACAGGTCTGGAGCTTCGGGCATGACGCACCTGCCGGAACGTTCGACTACATTCTAGTCTTCGAACGCGGCGGTACGTGTGCGAACGTGGACAGAGCCGACTGAAACCGTCGGCTCAGTTCCTCAGGAGAGGCGGAGACGGGAGAATCTGTCTCCGTACAGCGTCTAATCCAGGAAGTCGCGCAGCTTCCGGGAGCGAGTCGGGTGCCTGAGCTTGCGCAGCGCCTTCGCCTCGATCTGCCGAATGCGCTCACGGGTCACGCCAAACTCCTGCCCGACCTCTTCCAGGGTGCGGCTACGCCCGTCCTCAAGCCCGAAACGGAGCTGGAGAACCCGACGCTCTCGCAGTGTGAGCGAGTCGAGCACATCCTCGACCTGGTTGCGGAGCAGGTGATAGGTAGCGGCGTCGACCGGCGCCAGGGCGTTCTTGTCCTCGATGAAGTCGCCGAGGTTGGAGTCTTCCTCTTCACCGATCGGCGTGTTCAGCGAAACCGGGTCCTGTGAGATCTTGAGAATCTCCCGCACCCGGTCCGGCGGCATATCCAGGTCGCGGCCGATCTCCTCGCTCGTCGGCTCTCGGCCGTACTCCTGCACGAGCCGCCTGCTCACCCGCAGCAGCTTGTTGATCGTCTCGACCATGTGCACGGGAATCCTGATCGTTCGTGCCTGGTCGGCGATAGCTCTAGTGATCGCCTGCCTGATCCACCAAGTCGCGTACGTACTGAACTTGTAACCCTTGCGGTAGTCGAATTTCTCGACCGCTCGGATCAGGCCGATGTTGCCTTCCTGGATCAGATCGAGCAGCGACATCCCGCGGCCGATGTACTTCTTGGCGACGGACACCACCAGTCTCAGGTTCGCCTGCGCCAGGTGGCTTTCGGACCGTTCGCCTTCGTTCTTGATGCGTGCGTAGTGCGAGTTGAAAAGGAACTCGTACATCTGCAACTGCGTGTCGAACTCGGCCGTACTAATAGTCTTCTCAAGATTTGAGATCGCCGGCACTTCCGGCATCGCTTCGAGCAGGTCGAGAGGCACTAGGCCGGAGACGATAGATAGATCGACGATCTTGCCTTGCGCCTCCTCGTCCGAGCAGTTCAGCGCATCTGATACGAAGTTGATGAGTCCCTCATCGTGTGGTCCATCGATGAGCGTTCGAAGCTCTTTATCCATGACCAGGACAGACAGAGTCATCTCGCCCGGCACACCCACGAAGCGTCCGATCGCCTCCGCCGTCTCGTGGTGCGGTGCAACTTCGCTCAACACCGACATGCAGACTTCGGCCGAGGTTGGCGGCCGGCCAGACTCAGCGCCGATCGCGGTCTCGATCTGGCCCAGGCGTCGCTGCAGCTCCATCGCCCGTGCAAGCACGCGCTCATCTGCGGCGGTCAAAAGGCTGACGCGGCCGATCTCACGCAGGTACATGCGGACCGGGTCGTCTGTGAGCTCAGAGTCTTCCGGCTGCTGACCGGCGGAGGTGTTCCGCTCGAACAGGGCGGACGGGCCGTCCCAGCGTTCGAGGTCGGCCGAGCCCGCAGACGAGGCGGTCATGACGACCGTCGTGGCGCTTCCCTCGGGATCGTCCTCGTCCTCAACCGCGTCGCCCGCGGTCTGGAAACCGAGCCGAAGCAACTGTGCTCCATCGGCGAGGTCCTCGATCACCGTGTCATCGTCGTGGTTGTTAACTGGCCTGCGTGGCATGTCTCACACCCGTCCTGTGGCGCCTGCTTGGAACACTTTGTTCAATTGATCGGAGGGATCGAGAGTGCGGTTACGCAACTGCTCTCGTTCCTCGCCTTCAAGGGAGTTTTCTTCTTCTTTCAGCGCGGTCTCGGCGTCCCGGAGCAGGCTACGCATGTACCGCTCGCGCAGCCTTCGAACGCACTGAGTGATCTCTTCGACTCGCCGGGCATGATCTGAAGGAGGAAGTTCTACGGTCCGCAAACGGCCGGCTTTCTCAGCCACGTCCGGGCTGAGGGCGTCGAGCATCTCGTCGAGTGTAGGCATCTGCGCCCAGCGGGTAAACAGTTCTCGGTTGACCGTATCGAGAAAATGCTGCGGCGGCACGGCCTCAGCGAATTCGCGCAACTCCGGGCGCTCCAGCACCAGCACGAGCAGGTGCTCTTCGATACCGACCTCCGCGCTGCCCAGGATCGTTCCGAGCTGAGTGGCGGAAACCGAGTCGTCCCCGGATCGTCGCTGGTCGATCCTCGCGGCCTGAAATGACGGGCGCGAACCCGAACGTGATGCCATCGACCTCAGCCGCTCGGTAGATACATCGAGGAGCGTTGCGAGCCGCTCCCAGTAGACATCGCGGTCATAGTCATTGTCGACCGCGAAGATCAACGGCGACATCGCTTCAGCGGCTCGCGCCTTCCCCTCGCCGCTCGATATGTCGAAGCGCCTGGCATTGGCCTGCATGATGAAGTCGATCAGCGGCAGCGCGTTGTTAAGGGACTCGCGCCACGCCCAGGAATCAGCACGAATCGCCTCGTCTGGGTCCTTTCCCTCGACCGGCGTCGCAACCTTTACAGCAAGGTTTCTGCCACGTGAACCGCCGGAGCCGGAGAGCCTTGAGCCGAACTGCTGCCATGCCGTCTCTAGCGCACGCAGCGTTGCCTCTTGCCCGGCCGCGTCTGAGTCCAGGCAGAGAACCACCTCGCCCGCCTCGTCTCCGCTGGAAACTATCTGCGACAGCGTCTTGAGCTGGTCCGGTGTCACGGCGGTTCCCATCGATGCGACAACGTCTGTGAAGCCGTGTTCCTGGGCCGTGATGACGTCCATATACCCCTCAACAACCACCGCCCGCTTCGACTGCCGCATCGAGTCGCCTGCCCAGTCGATTCCGTACAGCACCCGGGACTTGTCGAACGCGCTGGTCTGCGGCGTGTTCAGATACTTTGGCTCAGAGCCGTCGAGGCTCCTTGCGCCGAAGCCGATCACCTTGCCCGATCGGTCCCTGATCTCGATAGTCAGCCTGTTGCGGAAGAAGTCGCGCCAGGACCTGTCATCGGCCTGGACCACGAGCCGTGCGGCGCGCGCCGCCTCCGGCGAGACATGAGAAGCGCGTAGGTGACCGGCCAGCGTCAGCGTCCCACCGGACGGAGCAAATCCGAGACCGCGCCTTGTCGCCGTGTCTGAGTCGATACCGCGGGAGGCAAGATACTCGCGCACACTCTCGCCTTCTGAGCTGAGTAGCATCTGCGAGAACCATCCCGCCGCCGCCTCGTTCGCTTCGATGACCGTCTGCTTGGGCGCGCCCTGGGTCTGAACATTAGCCTGCTGCGTGGAGTAGTTCACCCCTGCCCTGTCAGCGAGCCGGTGCAGCGCCTCCTTGAACTCGATGCCCTCCTGCTTCATCACGAAGGCGAGGACGTCTCCTCCCGTAGCGCACGCGCCAAAGCAACGCCAGGTTCCGGTCTCAGGGAAGACGTAGAACGACGGGGTTCGCTCCGTGTGGAACGGGCAACGAGCCTTGGGGTTACGAGACGATGTGTCGAGATCGACGTAGCTGGCAACTACGTCGACGATGTCGCTTCGACTCTTAACTTCGTCAATGAGGGTCATGTACGGCGTACGCTGGCCGGGGTTTCCGCCGCCGGGTCGTGGAATGTTAACGCTAACTTACATGTGGATTCGCGTCGGCACAAGAGATTGGCGGACGGAACTTGAAAGCGATCGAAGGACAGAACATTTTAACGGCCGAGCCGGTCTCGGGATAGATCCCGCTGGCCGTGTTATCGCGCTCTACTCGGATGTGCTCGTACGCGCAGGCATGGCCGTTCTCAGCCGCTAGATCCTTCCATGGAAAACCCCCTCGCCCAGTCCCGGCCTGATCCGCTCGGCGATCGTCAGCGCGTAGTTGTCTGTCATGCCGCACACATGGTCGGCAGCGGCCTGCTCATCCGAGCCGGACAGGTCTCGCAGCCAGCGCGGCAGCTCATCCGGGTTGCCGCGGTAATGCTCCAGCAGGACGCGCACGATGTCGGCCGCTTTCCTCCCCTCTTTCGACTGGCTGATCGGGTGATAGAAGTTCTGGAACATGAAGACTCGCAGCGAAGTGACCAGCTCTCCCAACTCGTCTGACATCCGGATCCACGGTTCGCCCTCCTCAACGTCGATCTCACCCGTGCAGTCCCACGAAGCCGACACCACGTCCGTCACGAACGAGTTGACGCGCTGCGAGTGGCGCGCGCCAAGCCGCTCGACCGCCTCGGCCGGCAGGTCATCGAGCGTAAGAAACTCTGACCTGAGCGCGTCGGAGATGTCGTGCGCCAGGTACGCCAGCGCATCCGATATCCGGACGATCTGCGCCTCAAGCGTCATATGGCTCACCGAGGCGCGGTTCAGGAACTCGCCCTCCGGCTTCGAGTGGTGCCTGATCGCCTCGATCACCTCGCCCGTGAGGTTGAGGCCACGGCCCTCCTTCTCCAGCTTTTCGACGATCCTCACGCTGTGACGGCTGTGGTGAAAGCCACCGTCCATCACTTCGTCCAGGACGCTCTCGCCGATGTGGCCGAACGGTGTGTGCCCGAGGTCATGAGCCAGCGCCGCCGCCTCGACGAGGTCTTCATTCAGGTTGAGCGCCCGTGCGATGGTCCTGCCGACCTGCGCGACCTCCACGACGTGCGTGAGCCTCGTAGTGAAGTGGTCGCCCTGCGGCGCGACGAAGACCTGGCTCTTGTGCTTGAGCCTGCGGAACGAGTTGGTGTGGATGATGCGGTCGCGGTCGCGCTGAAACTCGCCGCGCACGCTTGAAGGCTCTTCGGGCGCCGCTCTGCCGCGGGATCCGACCGATCTCGTGGCGAACGGTGAAAGCAGGTCTTCCCGCGCCTCGATGCGGCGACGGGCCTCGGTCAGATCGATGGCGGAAACGCCGGAGACATCAGGCGCTGTCATAGCCTGAACAGCATAGCCCGCGCCCCCGACGCCTGCGAGTCCATAACGCTAAGCGCAGACAGTCGCTGGCAACCGTCCGCCGCCTAGATGCCGAGCAGCCGTCTGATGGCCCCGAGCGGGCCTGACCTTCAACTCTCGACCGTCACCGCAGGGTAGAAGGCGACGTAGTCCTTGATGTTTGATGCCGCCTGCGACGGCTCGGGGTAGTACCACGCCACGTCCGGCATCTCCTCGCCGTCAACATTCAGCGAGTAGTAGCTCGCCACGCCCTTCCATGGACAGGTGGAGTGCAGGGAGCTCTCCTTGAAGTATTCCCTCTTGATCGAATCGGGCGGGAAGTAGATGTTGCCTTCAACCACCTCGTAGTCGTCTGACTCTGCGACAACCGTGCCGTTCACTATCGCTCTGGGCATTCCTGACCTCGCACTCTGCGTGATGCTGAACCATTTTGGAAGGGACAGGCCCGGATCAGGCCTGTCGCATATTTTGATGCAGTCGCCGGTTCAACGTCGCGTCCGAATGTGAGCCTTTCCTCTCGCACCGGTCGCTCGCAGTGCTGCATCACACTTCGCAGAGTGACACAACACCACTCCCGGGTCACAGGTCCTCCGTCGGCGACGGCCTGTGCAAGCGCGGCCAGGAAGCAAAAGCATCGAGGCACGGGAACGATATGACTGAGCAGTACGACGTGATCGTGATCGGGGCAGGACCGGCGGGCGAGAACGTGGCCGACCGCGTTGTGAAAGGCGGGATGTCGGCGCTCATCGTCGAAAGAGAGCTGGTCGGCGGCGAGTGTAGCTACTGGGCATGCATGCCTTCCAAGGCCCTGCTCCGCCCCGGCGAGGCGCTTCGAGCGGTGAAGCGCGTTCCCGGCGCCAGGGCCGCGGTGACCGGCGAGATCGATCTCAAAGAGGCGCTGTCTCGCCGCGACGCCATGATCAGCAATCTCGACGACAAGTACCAGGTCCAGTGGCTCAACGACCAGAACATCCCTTACGTCCGCGGCCACGCCCGGCTGAACGGCGAGAAGCGTGTCGCAGTCACAGACAAAAACGGCAAGGTGACCGAGTACAACGCCAACAAGGCGGTCGTGATATCGACCGGCACGGCGGCGGCGATGCCTCCGATCCCCGGCCTCGAAGACGTGGATGCCTGGAACAACAGAGACATCACGACGCTCAACGAAGCGTCCGGCAGCCTGATCGTCCTCGGCGGCGGCGTTGTCGGAGTCGAGATGGCACAGGCTTGGAACGACCTCGGCGCTTCGGAAGTAACGATCATCGAGATGGCCGACCGACTCATTCCCAGGGAGGAAGAGTTCGCCGGCGAGCACCTGAAGAAGGTGTTCACTGAGGAGTACGGAATCAAGGTCTTGACCGGAGTTGCGGTGCAATCGGTCGATGAAACGGCGAACGGTGTTTCAGCGTCGCTTTCCGACGGCTCAGCTGTCGAGGCAGACAACATCCTGGTCGCAGTCGGCAGAAAACCGCTGACGGATGACGTCGGTCTCGACACCGTCGGCATGGAGCCCGGCAAGTACATCGAAGTCGACGATGAGCTACGCGCCGTCGGACCGAACTCCGACTGGCTCTACTCAGTCGGAGACGCGAATGGCCGAAGCCTGCTTACCCACGACGGCAAATACCAGGCGCGGATCGTTGGCGATGTGATCCTTGGCAAAGGTGTGAAAGCCTGGGGCGACAGAAAGGCATCGCCTCGTGTCATCTTCACCGACCCACACGTCGCAGCGGTTGGCCTGACTGAGGCGCAGGCGAAAGAACAAGGGATTAACGTGCGCTCGATAGAGTACGGCTTCGGCTGGAGCGCCGGCGCTGCCACTTTTGGCGAGGGCATCGAAGGCAACATCAAGTGGGTTGTGAACGAAGACAAAAAGACCCTTGTCGGCGTCACGTTCGTAGGTCCGGGAGCGGGGGAGATGCTACACGCTGCGACGATTGCCATCGCGGGACAGGTCCCGCTGGAAACGCTGTGGCACGCGACGCCGGCGTTCCCGACGATGTCAGAGGTGTGGCTGCGGTTCCTCGAGGCGTACGGTCTGTAGTCCGGCCACTCGTTCGTCGTTATAGTTGAACGCC
>JANQEF010000294.1 GCA_028278465.1 Dehalococcoidia bacterium
CGTCCGAGTCCGCTTGCCAGTGCTCCGACCGACGTGTCGATCCACGAGCCGAGTGCATCGCCTGCACTGGCCACGAGGTGTGCAACGTAAGCCACGGCCGCCACGAGTCCGGAAACACCGATCCTGGCCGGCACAGTGAGCGTCACCAGCAACCGGGTCACTACGGCGAGGACGATTCGCAGCAGCGCCATCGCCGCTCCGATCGCTTCTGCAATCGAACCGGATACGGCGACGGCTGCTGATCGAACCCGAAGCTGTAGAGCCGTCACAGCGTGCTGGACCGCGCTCACCAGCCTGAGCCAACGGTCAACGGCCGCTGATGCCAGGTTGGCGATGGTGTGGAAGATCCAGAGAGCTGGAGCTGCAGCTATTGCGACGCCGAGTCGTGCCAATGCGATGAGCAGAGCAGCAAGCTGCCCGTACATCCACTCGAGCGCAGATTCCATCGACGCGGTCACATCCCGGACCAGTCCTGCCGCAGCCCCGATCCCGGTGTTCACAGCCGAGCGCGTCGCTTCGTACCAGCCAAGGACGAGCCTGCGCAGCGACGCAGCGCCAGACTGCACGCCATCCGTGACTGCCGCGGTCGTGCGCAGCAAAGGTGTCACCACGATGGCTTCAACGAGCGCGAAGACGCTCCGCACGAAGTTCCGAAACGCATCGACCAGCCAGCGGTAGCCGCGCACCGCTCGAACGATGATCGCTGCAGCAGCAAGCACCACTACCAGCGCCAGCACGGCCAGCAGCCCCTGCACAAGCCGAAGCAGCGGCCGGGCCGTCATCTCCCACGCCAGTGCAGAAGCGCCGCGCAACACCTGAATTGCCGGCTCGATCACCGCCAGTCGGAGTCGAACGATTCGAGTGCGGGCAAACTGAACCGCATCCTGCCAGGCGTCGGCTACCAGCTCGCCGAACGCGGCCGAGAGGTCCGTGAACGAGGCCCAGGCAGCGGCCAGTCCTCGGCCTGCCAGGACGAAAGGCAGCGTGACTGCGAGCCCGATCGTTGTCGCCGCCAGCGAAAGCGCGTCCCAAATAAAAACCGCCGCATCAATTGTGACTACGGCGGTTTTCTCAGGGATACCGGAAAGCAGATACTGCATCCGGGTCAAGATCCCGTTCAAACCGCCCGAGTCCGGGTCCTGGACGTACCTCCAGGAACGTCGCGTCGAAAGCGGCGCATGAGATGCGCTTGAGTTGCGTGTTTTCGTGAGGCTGGCTGCGGAGTTCGATGAACTGGCATGCGTGCCGCCCAGGAGAACCTGGAGCGCTGCGACGGCCAGGCGGGCGCTAAGGATGCTGCCAACGGCGGCGCCTATGGAGGCGCTGCGCCTCAGTGAGTCCAGCGTAGTTGTCACTGCGCCTTCGTTCACGTGTCCGCCGTTCATCAGACCGATGACTATCGGTTGAGCCTGGAGCCATACTACCAGCGAAATTGCCAGAGTGACGAGGCCCAGAGCCGTACCCCATCCGAAGCGGGGCCCGAACTTAGCCATGTGATCGGCCGTGGCCAGTCGATACCTGGTTGTGGTTTCAGCTGTGCTGTTCAGAGTCATCTGTCACCTCACCCTCGTGCGGTGGCTTCGCTTCCCGCCGTGTCGTCCTTCTCGAACGATGCCTGGAGCTGCTTCAGGTCCCTGTCAACCGCCTCCCTCGCCTCGATCTCCGTAAGCTCTCGCTCAACGACATCGACCGACGTGTATGAGAGGCCGGTGATGCCGTCGGACTCGATCAGGTCGTCCATCGCGCTCGCGCGGGCGATCATGTACTCGATCTTCTCTTCGGCGCGTCCAACCGCCATGCTCAGCTGTGCGAATTCGCCGGAGACGTTGGTGAGCGACTCCTTGACCATCGCCTGCGCTTCGGCAGCCGTGTAACGAGCGCTCAGCGTCTGGCGGCGCGTCTTGAACTCCTCGATTCGCGAGGCCAGCCGCTGCTCTGCCGAAACGAGCTGCTGCTCCTCCAGCTCCACCTCCTGGACCTGCGTCATGAGCCTGTCCAGCTCCCTCAGCGCCGCCTGCTTGCGCTCGAGGGCGATGCGTGCGAGGTCATCCCGCTCGAGGCCGGCGGCGTTCTGCGCCTGCTTCTCCAGTTCGGGGATACGCTTCTCGAGCGAGCCGACATGCTGCTGCAGCTGTCGCTTGGAGATGGCGACCTCGATAATTCCCTGCTTCACGCGCCGCAGGAGCTCGCGCTGCTGGTCGTCTGCGTACTCCAGCATCTCCAGCGGATTCTCGGCGCTATTCAGGGCGCGATTGCTCTTCGCCCGGATCACCATCCACAGTCGTGAAAAGAAACCCATCCTGCTCCTCCTGTTCACGGCCGACTGCGTTATGCAGGCCGTGACTTCAAACTAGTGGCACAGAACTGTCAAAAGCTTTAGCCAGCTATCAGATCTCCCGAGACGGCGTGACCTGGCCCGGTGGCCTGCTGCTCCTCACCGGTTGCTGAAGAGGCGGGCGGCCACGTCGCCGTCCTCGATGCCCTGTGACGGGTAGAAGAACTTGACCGCGGTGTGGATCGCCGGGCCGATCGCAGCCGCGATGAACATGCCGAGGATCGGTCCTGGGCTGAACACCAGAGCGACTATCAGCAGCACCGGAGCCAGGACCGCCCACGTGACGATCAGGCGTGAAGGTCGCTGTGACTTCGTCATCCATCTCCTCCTTCTGTCGACCCGGCGGCGACAGTCACCGCTGTTTCGGATCTACCTCTGGAGGAGAAGCTACGGCTCCGGAACTTGCATTCACTGTCAGCAGCTATCAGGTTCGCTGCCGGGTGCGCGGGGTGAAGGTTGAGCCAGGAAGCGGGCGCGAAAGCACGCGAAACGGGGAACCTGCTGTCATTGCCGTCCCAACTGGACAGCAACAACAGCGAGATTCCCCGTTATCGGCTAGTGGCCTTGTTGGAGCTAAAGCTCCTTGTCCGCCTTTAGCTCCTCTTCGTCTTCAATTTGCGGCGCTTCATCGGAGCCGTCTTCGGTCACGGCGACGGCGTCTGCCTCAACGTCCGCCTCGTTCAGCAGGTCGTCATCGGCTGCATCTTCAGGCGGCTGCAAAGCCGATGTTGCTCCGTCCTGGCGAGGACCGTCTGGCGTAAGCGAAGTCGCCAGCCAGGCGTTGAAGAGCCCGCCGCCACCGCTTTCGCCGTTGCCGCTCACCACGACGTCCGGAGTGATCTTCACCTCGCCCTCCGCCACCTGCTGCAGGACCTTCAGGATGGCGAGCCGGTCTGGCCCCACAACCTCGGCCTGCGCTGCGTATGCCTCGGCAGTTGCGAGCCCGACCTGCCGCACAGCCCGCGCGTCACCGTCAGCCCGTGCACCAGTCGAATCACGCACCCCTTCCGCCTCACGCCGAGCAGCCTCGGCACGGTCTGCGGCGATGTCCACAGACAGCTTCGCCTCCACCACCTGCGCCTGCTGGTCGGCACGCGCCATCTGCTCCTGCACGCTGATGCGCTCGGACTCCGCCAGGGCCTCCTGCTTGTACTGCTCCTGCTGCTGCGCCGCGATCTCCTTGCGCGTCTGCGTATCGAGCAGCGTCTGGTCGACCGCGATGTATGCGATCAGCAGGTTCTGAGCGTCGACGAAGTAGTGCTGGAACTCGTCGCGCGCCTTTGACAACGCCTGCTGCTGCAGCTCCGAACGTCCCTGCACGAAGGCGATCGCCTTCTCCTCTCCCGCCCTGTTGCGGAATGACGAGTCGACCAGCGGGTGGACGATCTGCTCGATCAGGTTCTCAACGGACCCGAAGCGGGCGATCACGAACGGCGCGTACTCCGGACGGATGCGGATGATCATCCGAACGTCCACGTCGAGATGGAACCCGTCCATCGACGTCACCCGAAGCTGGGCGAACTTGAAGAACTCGGCCGCTCTACCGTCAGCGCTCGGCTCGATCTCGACCGGCACCGGCGATGGCAGGTCCATCCGGACCCTTGCGCCCGCAGCCCAGTCGATCGTCACCGCGCTTGTTGGAACAAGGAACGGGTTGTAGGCGATCGGGTTCAGGTTGTAGGTGCCCGGCGCGATCGGGTCCCGCAGGATCCCACGCTTCTCACGGTCGTTGATCAGCAGCTTCTCGACGCCTTCGTGGATCGGCTGCCGCAGGTCCACTTCGTTCTCTGCGTCACGCGGCGTGTTGCTTTCATCCAGCTCCCTGCCGACGTTCGAGCGGAGCACGGCCACGTAGCCTGGTGGCACGTCCGCGACCGGATGCTTCTGGATCTCGAAAAGCAGCGGGTTGATGTAGTAGTTGCCTGGCTGCAGCGTTTCGAGCTGCGGGCCGCGGTAACCGCCGCTTTCGATAAACGCCTGTCCGTCCTGGAAGAACCGGTGCTGCCTAATGCGCACCCTGTCATCCGGGTCAGCGTCAACCGGCTTCGGCGCCACTATGTAGCCCGAAGGAAGCGGGTTGCCATCCAGCGCAACAGCAACGCCGACCTTGCCGGCCTCAATGCTCGTCGCTCTCATCGTCCGTACGCTGAAGAGACGCGTATTGATCCGGTAGACGCCGGGGCGAAGGATCTCGATCTGAGGACCCTTCTTGCCGCCGTTCTGCAGGAACGCACGGCCGTCCTGGAAGGAGTCGCAGTCCACGGCATCTCCCAGCAACCGACCAGGCGGCAGTGCCTGTCCGTCCACCGACTCCACTACGCCGATCTGGTCCGGTCCGATAACGGTCACCGGCACCGTTTCGAACTTCCAGAAAAGCGGGAACCTCCAGTACAGCCCCGGTCTCAGGACCGTCGCAAGAACTCCCACTTCCTGGTTACGGGCGATGATCTGGCCCTGCGGCAACGGCTTGCCGCCCATCTTGCGCGTCAGGATCCCCACCTGGTTGTCGCGTACCAGCCGGGTCCCGCTTGAAGCCACGCCCAGCATGAACAGCGATCCGACGATCGCCACTATCAAGAGACCAACACCTTCTATGCTCATGTCGTCTTCCTCCCGCCCCTTCGCCACGCTGGCGAAGGGGCCCGTGCGTCAATCAAACGATCTCGTGGTTCCTGCCCACGCGTCCTGCCATCTGCCAGAGCGTCGCTCCGACCATCCAGGTCAGGACGACGGGCGCGAAGACACCGAAGCCGTATGCCATGCGGACCGGGTGCGAACCCCAGGGCAAGCTGCCACCGGCAAGCTCGACCGCGCCGTCAACTGCCCTCAGCGCCAATACCGAGCCGACCCATGCAGCCACGCCGGTCACCAGGAAGGGAAAGGCGATAGCGCGCAGGCCGGGCGCCTTCAGGCTGTTGAGAACGCCAGCCAGGGCCTGAAACAGCCCTATGCTGAGCTTGGGCTTGTTCACATCGGGCTCGGCGAGAACCATCTGTGCGTGTGTGGGAACTGTGTATGACTGCATGTCGCCCTCCTCCGTTCTGTCCCGCTCGGTCAACCGGACCGCCCGGCCAACCTCTGCGTTGGGAACAGCCTCGGTCACGACCAGTCCAACCGGCAGGCGAAGAGTCCAGATCGAGTCTCGATTTGAAGGAGAGCAGTCCTGGAATGGAGCGGGCGCAGTCTGAAGAAACCCTGCGCGATCGTCCCGCGAGGCTCGCTGTCTATAATCCCGGCGTCGGAGTGATAGATGGCACGGAACAGGACCCTTGAGCACTCCATCAGAGCCGGAATCCGACGGCCTTCCGGCGTCAGACCCAAACACCAGTGAAGAACTGGCGGAGCTGGCCACCGAGATCGGTGACGCGCTCGGCGCGCTGAACGACGCTCGCTCGCTCGAAGCCTCTCGCCTGGCCTCATTGATCGATCCCAGCCCGCTCAATTCGCCGGACATCAAGGCGCGGAAGCTTCGCGGCTGGCTGACAAAGGCGATCGAGTCTTTGCGTCCGGCGTCGGAAAGCTCGGCCGCTGGCAGACGTCTTGCTCGGTGGCACAACGTCTTGAAGCTGCGATACCTCGAAGGGTTGGAGCCCGACGCGGTCCAGGACCGCCTGCGCATAAGCAGAGCCAGCTTCTTTGACAGCAGGAAGCAGGCGCTGCTTGAACTGGCTCGACGACTGAGAGCAGAGACTTCCGGCGGCTCCGGCCCGCTCGACAGCCCGACATTCGGCGGCTTTGAGACGCCGCTCGTCGGCCGTGAGTCGGAGCTGAGCATGCTTAAAGCCCTCTACGAGGCCGCTTCGTCCGGCCACGGCGGGACGGTCGCCATGATCTGGGGCGAGCAGGGCATAGGGAAGACTCGCCTTGCCCGCGAGCTTGGCCGGTACGTGGAGTCCGACGGCGGGATCTTCCTTGAGGGACGATGGGCCGCGTGGGAGGGAGCGGTGCCGTACGGCGCCATCGCAGACGGACTGCGCCAGGGGCTGTTCCGGCTGAGCCCCGAAGAACGAGTCGCTGCGGTCGGACCGTACCGGCGAGAGCTGACTCGCATCTTCCCGGAGCTAGCTGACGATCTCAATCACGCGCCTCCCGAGGAGACGCAGGGCACAGAGGGCGCGCAGCTCCGGTTCTTCGACGGCGTTGTTGCGCTGGTGCAGACCCTCTCCGCAGAGCGGCCGCTCGTCCTGCTGCTGGATGACCTGCACCTCGCTCCCCAGATGAGCCTGCAGCTGCATATAGCGCGGCGCCTCGGCGAGTTGCGGGTCCTGATCGTCTACACCGCCCGCAGGGACGAGCTGCTCGAGAAGCCTGCGCTGGTAGCCGGACGCAACGAGCTGGTGAAAGACGGGCTGCTGACAGACATCACGCTCGAACCGCTGACCGAGGAACAGATCGGGCGGATGATCTCCTACGCGTTCGGTGAAGAGGTCGCCCGTCGCGTCACTCCAGAGGTCTACAGGATCAACCGCGGCAACCCGTTCTTCGCTGTCGAGCTGATGCGGTACCTGGTGCAGAACCGTACGGTGCGCCGGGGTGAGAGCGGCTGGCAGCTGCTGGACATATCGAAGATCGACGTCCCGGAGACGATCAAGCTGCTTGTCCATGACCGTGTCGCCCGGCTCGGGGACGACGCCATGACGGTCCTTCAGCAGGCATCGGTGCTCGGCCGGAACTTCAGCCTTCCCGCCCTCCAGAAGATGACCGGGCTTTCCGATGCAGACATGGGCGCGGTACTAGACAGGGCTGTTGACGGCGGCGTGCTGGTGGACCGGTCGAGTGCGAGAGCGATCGAGGAGTACGGGTTCGACGAGGATCACATCAGGAGCGCACTGTACGACGGCATTCCAGGGCCGAGGCGCAGGCGTTATCACCGGCAGGCTGGCGAGGCGCTGGAGGCGTCACACCCCGGCAGGGTCGAGGAGCTGGCTCACCACTTCACCAACGGCAGCGACATCGAGAAGGGGCCTGCCTATTCCTTCCAGGCCGCTGAACGCGCCAGCGCCGCTTTCTCATGGAACCGCGCCATCCCGTTCTACAGGAACGCCCTCGACATGTGGGAGGACATCGGAGGGCATGAGAATGAGCGCGCCGAGGCGGCGGAGGCCTTAGGCAACGCCTGCTACCAGTCCGGGATCGAGGCACAGCAGGCGATGGGCTACCTGCAGCAGGCTCTCGGGTTCTATCAGCGGCTGAGCAACCAGCAGAAGGTGGCGACGGTCCGGTCTCAGCTCGGCCGGGAGCACATGCACAGCGGCAACCTGTCTGAGCAGAACCTCGCCACCGCGCTCGAGCACTTTGAGGAGGCGAGGGCGATCCTCGATGGCGAGCCAGAGTCGATGCGCCACGGGATGGTCTACTGCGGACTTTCGATCGCGTACCTCGACCGGCTGGAGAAAGAGAGCTCGCTCACGTGGTCACGTCGGGCCCTGGAAGCAGGTGAGCGGTTGGATTCGCCTGTAGTGACCGCCAACGCCAGCGTGCCGTTTGGCGCGGCGCTGGCGTTGTCCGAGCCCGAGCGGGCGCGGGAGGTGCTTGAGCAGGGCTGGGAGAAGTCGATCGACCACAACCTGGGCTTCCAGGCGGACCTCCTGCGCGCCTACGCCGCCCGCGCGCTTGGTGTCATCCTCAAAGACCCGAAAACGGGAACGGAGTGGATCGACCGGCGGCCCGAGTACAGCACCACGTACTCGCTTTTCGACATCCCGGCGCACCAGGTCGCATTTCACGCCTTCAGAGGAGAGTTCAAAGAGGCAGAGCTTCGTCTCGATGAGCTCAGGACGCGGCTCGGGTCGATCGGGCAGCCGGCGTTCGGACTGTGGCCGGACGAGCTGGCGTTGTTGTGGTTCAGGAACGGCGAGTGGGAGCGCGCAAGCGCCCATCTTTCGGAGGCGCTGGACTGGACGGTGCGGTCCGGCAACCGGTTGGTGGAGTGCGCCACCGCGCAGAAACTCGGACAGCTGTTCCTTGCGCAGGGTGAATACTTGGATGCGGAGGCGAACCTGGAGCGCGCGCTGGCTTTGAACCGGGATTCTGAGAACCTTGTCGGAGAACTGGCTGTGCTGCCGCATCTGTGCGACCTGTTCACCAGCACCGGCAGGCTAGATGAAGCAAACGAAGCGCTCGAAAGAGGTCATGCGGTGGAGGAAAAACTGGGGGCTTCGGGCGGCCTGCAAGGAGACCTGTTACTGGCGGAGGGCAAGCTGAGCGCCCACATGAAGCAGGACGCGCAGTCCGAGAAGGCCTTTGCCGGCGCAGTTGAGGTGTACAGCAGACTGGGTCTACGGTGGGACGAAGCGCGTGCGTACTACGAGTGGGGTGCCGCGCTTGCTGCCGGACAGGATGCGGCAACCGATGGTGGCCGGGGCACAGAGCTGATGCGCAAGGCTCTGTCAGAGTTCGACGCGATGCGCGCTACGGCCTGGGTGGAGCTGTGCAGGCGCGGCATTGGGTAGAGCGGTGCGTCCAGTTCGATTTTGCGTGAGTCCAGTCCAGCGGAGAGGATGCTGGACTTGCATCAGGGAACGCCAACAACGACTGAAGATACGGAGACTCCAATCAAGTGGGCACAATCAAAGACAGTCTGAAAGCCGGGCGGACCGTTGTGGGCACGGTCGGATCGATAGGCAGCGATGCCGCCGTCCTGGCCGATTCCGGGTTCGACTTCGTGCTGTTCGACACCCAGCACACACCTGTTGAGATCAAGCAGCTGAAGCCGGCGCTGGATGCCGTCGCAGGCAAGAAGGCGGCGCCGATCGTCCGGGTGAGCGACAACCGGCCCGACCAGATCTGCTTCGCGCTGGACCTCGGCGCACGGGGCATCATCGTGCCGATGGTCAACACGAAGGACGAGGCTACGGCGATGGTCCGGGCCTGCCAGTACTCTCCGCTCGGCGACCGCAGCAACTCGGGGCCTCGCGGCGAATGGGGCCGCGAGTTCGAGGACTACCGGGATTACCTCGACTATGTGAACCAGGAGCTGCTGGTCATCCCGATGATCGAGACCCGGAGGGCGATCGACAACATCGACGAGATACTTAGCGTTCCCGGCATCGACGTGCTGCTGGTCGGCCCTTCAGACCTGTCCATCGAGCTGAAGGTTCCGCTGGACTATGAGTCGGATACTTACCAGAGCGGGCTGGACGAGATCGTCGCCGGGTGCCAGAGACATGGCGTGACTCCGGGTATGTTCTTCATTCCGCCCGGCATGGACCCGAACTTCTTCGTGGACAAGGGCTTCAGGTTTTTCACGCAGCCGTGGGCGCCATGGGCGACTAACGGCATCCAACAGGGCCTGGCGGGGGTCAAGCGGTAGCCCTGTTCGGACCGGCGCGAGTGGGAAGACCCCGACCGTTTTTCATAGAGCTCACAGGAGGTGAGTTTTGGACCTGGAACTTAAGGGCCGTGTGGCGGTTGTGACCGGCGGCAGCGAAGGCATCGGCAAGGGCGCAGCACAGGTGCTGGCCGAAGAAGGCGCCACGGTGATCATCATGGCCCGCACCCGAGCCAGGCTCGATGCCGCCGTCGACGAGATCCGCTCCTCGTCTGGCGGTCAGATCGAGGCCGTCAGCTGCGACGTCACCGATCCGGCCGCCGTGGAGGTTGCGTTCGGTCAGGTCCTCGGAAAGTTTGGAAAGGTCGACATCCTCGTCAACAACGCGGGCGTTGGCAACGCCAACAGCTTCGACGACCTCACAGACGAACTGCTTGGCGAAGACCTGCAGGTGAAGGTGTTCGGTGCGGTCTACTGCTCGAGGGCTGTGCTGCCGGGCATGAGAGCCGCGAAGTGGGGCCGAATAATCAACATCACGACCGCCGCAGGCAAAGCCGCGCCCGGCGCATCGGTGCCGACCTCGATGTCCCGCGCCGCCGGGATAGCGATGACAAAGGCGATGTCGAAGGAGTTCGGCCGGGACAACATTCTCGTGAACACGATCTGCATCGGCTCGATCCGGAGCGGCCAGAACGACCGCCAGGCAGAGGCAGCCGTGCAGCGCGGTGAGGTCTCGACCACCGAGGAGTACTACACAAACCGCGGGAAGGGCGCGCCGCTGGGTCGCGTCGGCGAGGCGAGGGAGGCCGGCGACCTGATCAGTTTCCTGGCATCCGAGCGGGCGAGCTTCATCACCGGCACGGCGATCAACCTGGACGGCGGAGCAGCGCCGGTCGTCTGATGCGATAGAAGCGACCGGGACGAGGCCTCAGGCGAGTCTCAGTCTTGGACTGACCACACGATGAAGTCGCGATATTCGGTCGCCCTGCCGCCAGCCTGGTCAGACGGCTCGAAACCGGCCATCGGTGCGATGGTGAACGGCAGGTCGCTTGGCGAGAAGCCAATGTTGGTGATGAACTCACCGTTGAGATAGATCTTGTTCTGCTGACCGGTGCTTACGAGCTCCAGCAGATTCTCGTCGCCTTCGCCAGTCCTGAGCGTCTCGGCTGTGCCCTGGCCGAGGACCGTCTCTGCACCGGTCGTGCTGCGCCTGATGTGCCGCCAGGTCTTCCTGTCTGACAGCACCAGCCAGTTGTCGATGCCGATGTCTTCTGTGCGCATAAGCAGCCCGAAGCTGTAGTCTCCTGAGAAGGAGTTCACCGGCGACACGAATGTGACCCGCACGAACGGAGCCGAAGTGGGCTGAGTGAAGTCTCCGTGGGCGGGCTCGTCAGGCTGCGACCTCGCAAGCTCGCCCCCGCCGCTGATGCCCACTACGCTGGCGCTGTTGATAGTCAGGTTGAAGAACTCCGTATTGGCGCCAACCACGACGGTCTGGTTGAACACATCCGTAACCAGTGAGATCTCGCCGACCCGGTTGGGCTCAGTAACCTCGAACTCGCCGATCAGGTCCTGGCCCAGCAGGATGAAGGCCCTGCGGTCGATCACCAGGAAGCTGAAATCGTTTCGCGCTCCTCCCGAGGTCAGCAGCCCCGGCACGGCCATCGTTTGGACGATCTCCAGCTCCGTGCCGTTGCCGTTGATCTGGTTCAGGTTTCCCCGGTGGTCGAACGTGAACATCTGGAACGTCTGGCCGTCGTTGCGGAACTTCACGCCATAATCCCAGGGCGAGAAGTCCGGGTGGAACGGGTTCGAGAACTCGACATTGAGCCGGAAGTTTGCTGCGCTGGCGCCGGGAGCGTACTCGGCGGCAACGCCGATGCCTGGCCTCAGCTGCAGGACCCCGAGAGGCTCGTTCACCAGCTCGCGCCCGGACACAAGAGCGGGCGTTGGCGTTGGGACGGGTGTCGGGGTAAGCGTTGGCGTGGGACTCGGCTGTACTGCGGTCGTTGCGGTGGCGGCCGTTGCAGTGCGATGCGGCGTTGGGGTGGCGGAAGGACGCGCCCGAGTCGTGGCGGTCGGCCCGACTGTTGGCGAACGATCTACGACCGGCGTCGGCGGAATCGGCACCTGCGCCGTTGGGGCGCGCTCAGACGCGAGCGGCGTGCTGGTAGGCGTCGGAGTTCCGGAGCCGTCGTCACCGTTCGAGCAGGCCACGAGCACCGTTAAGGCTGGCAACAGTGAGATGGCCAGCACCCGCGTGCACTTTCTGAGGGTGAGCAGTCGCATCGCAACTCGGGACGGCAAAGTCGTCGGTGTGTCGACACGTCTCGGCGATCATCGCGCCGAGCAGACAGAGTGAGTCTATCGTTAGCCCAGAATCTGGCTCGCGACAGAACTAAGAGCTAGGCGCTGCCGGTTCACTGCCGAACGACCACGCCGAGTAGTTCGTCATCGTGGTCGGGAAACCTGGCTGCTGGTCGCCGGAGTCGAAGCCGGTGAACGGCGTGACCTGGACCGTCACCATCTCAGGCTGGATGTCGAGGTCGGCGATGAAACTGCCGTTGATGAGCAGGCGCTGACTTCCGTTCAGGCTCAGGACCTGCAGGCTGTTTACGTCGCCGCGGTCGCGGAGGATGCCGGTGTGCAGCTCGCCGGCGATCTCCTCGATCTCACCGCCCTGCTGCGACTGCCTGAGGTGCTTCCACTGCCTGGAGTTGTTGATCAGCACCCAGTCCGTCCTGCCGCTCGCCGGATCGAAGAACTCGAACCCGGCGCTCCACTTGCCAAGGATGCGCTCGTACGGGGAGACGAACTCGGTCTCGACCACGTAGTCGATAGTCGAGCCGATCGGGCTCGTGCGGGTGATCTCACCCTGCTCCTTGATCAGCGTGACCGATTCGGCGGAGGCCGCCAGCTGGCCGTCCCTGACTACAAGGTCGACGACCTCTGTGCGTGCGCCCGAAATCTGGGTCTCGTTCTCCAGCTCGGCGATGAACTGGACGTCTGAAGAGATTCCGGCGCCGCCGACGGTGAACTCGGTCACGTAGACGCCGTTGGCGAACAGCCACGCACTGTCTTCGATGACCGTCAGGTGAAGCGAGTTGGACTCGAAGCCGAGGATCTTGACGTTGTCGTAGTCGAACCGCTGGATCACGTTGAACGAATCTGTTGAGCCCGGCTGACCCGCCGTTCCCTCCAGGTAGCGCAGTTCGCCCGCGCTGTTGAAGGTGACGGCGTGGTAGAGGCCGTCCGATTCGCGGAACTTCACGCCGTAGCTGAACGCCCGGAAGGACCCGCTGACCGGGTTGTCGAACGATGCGGATACGGAGAAATTAGCGACATCGGCTGCCGCAGAAAGCGACTCCGGCGCGGCGTTGTCGGGGTCGAGCGTGATCGTGGCTGCTTCTGTAAAGAACACGATCCCGCCGGGCGCGACCGGTATCGGCGTCGGCGTTGCTGTCGGCTCCGGCGTTGGCTCGACTGTAGGCTCAGGCGTCGCGGTGGGCGCGGCTGGGGTCGAAGTTGGCTGAGGAGTCGGTGTTGGTTCTGGCGTCGAGCCGATCGGCGTTGGGGCGGGCCCTGGCGCACCTACCGTCGCGGATGGCGTAGCCGTCGGCTGCGCAGTCGCTGTTGGCTCGGCTGTCGGGACGGGCGACGCGGTCGGTACCGGCACGATAAACGGCGTTGGAGAAGGCGTCGGCGCCTGCCCGAACGGTCGCGGCGTTGGGATCGGCGCAAAGATGTCCGGCGAGATTGTGGGCGGAGTCCCGCCCTCAACGCTTCCCGTGCAGGCGATTGCGGTTGGGAGCACAAGCAGTGCGGCTGCAACAGCAATCCGCTTTACGGTCGGCTTCATCCTCGGAGCCTTTCAACGCGGTCCACGAACATCCAGATCGGTCTGCCTTCGGGTTCAGGCGCGTGTCCGTGCACGCGATCCCGCCAACGGCAGACGATCTCAACCAAAGCTAATTGGAACGTTCGGGAAGCGAGGTTGCCCGGAGGCCGGTATTCGGTGTGGTTTGCGTTTGGAGACCAGGCTCGAGGCCGGCTAGCGGTCCTGCACCGACCCGTCGAACCCGATCGGCGTGTCGAGCACCTTCGGGTTCTCAGGCTCCGAGAGGGCAACCTCGTTGAGTTCGATGCCGAGGCCGGGGCCTTCAGGAACGGTGAGGTAGCCGTCCTTCAACTCAAGCGGATGCACCAGCAGGTCGCTTTTTGGAGGCTCGGACTCGCCTGTGTATTCCTGCAGCGCGAAGTTCGGTATGCATGCGTCGAGTTGCACGCAGGCTGCGGTGCTCACCGGCGACAGCGGGTTGTGCGGGATCACCTTGATGTGCTGCGCCTCGGCCATCGCCGCCACCTTCTTGCAGCCTGACAGACCACCGCAGAGACACAGGTCCGGCCTGATGTAAGAGGTGGCCTTCGCCTCCAGCAGCTGCTGATACTCGAAGATGGAGGTGAAGCGTTCGCCGGTGGCGATCGGGATGTTGCACTGCTCCTTCACCTCGGCCATGATCGCCGGGCTGTCTGGCAGCATCGGGTCCTCGTAGAAGAACGGATGAAACTGCTCCAGCCGCCGTCCGAGCCAGATCGACTCCGCCGGGTTCATCTGCCTGTGGATCTCGACGCAGATATCGACGCCGCTGCCAACCGCCTCTCTCACGGCGCCGACGCGCTCAACCGCTTCGTCCGCCCACTCCGAGTACGACTTGTGCAGGTAGTAGTCGGGTGGAAACGGGCTGAACCGGACAGCTGTGAAGCCTTCGCCGGCGCGCTTGATCGCGTCCGCCACCAGCTCGTCCTTCGTCGTGCCGTTCACATGCATGTAGCACCTGACGCGGTCACGCGTCTTGCCGCCCATCAGGTCGTAGATCGGCACATCGAGTCTCTTGCCCTTGATGTCCCACAGGGCGATGTCGATCGCCGACAGCGCGCCCTGCACCACCGAGCCCATGAAGTGCGAGGAGCGGTACAGCCACTGGTAGTGGTGCTCGATCCTGTCCGGGTCCTGCCCCTCCAGGTAGACGGCCATCGTCTCGATCATCGTCTTGGTCGGGCGTTGCCAGCCATGCACGCCGCCTTCGCCGACACCGACGGTGCCGTCTTCGCAGTGGACCTTTATCAGCAGCCAGCGGTCCCACAGGAAGGTCTCTACTTTTTCGATGCGAGTTGGTGCAGGCATTGACGTGCTCCGGTGGCGAAGGGCCGGTCAGGATGGCGGATCAGTGCGCCTGGACGAGGCGCACAGCGGAAACTTACGCCTGACGCACGCGGTTGTCACGTGGAGCGGCGCGTGCCGGCATCGCTGACTCTGCTACTCTCGCAGCTCCATCACCAGCAAGGAGGACGCGAGTGGGCTCGCAGAGGGCTTTAAAGCCGCCTGAGGTCACGATCATCGGATGCGGAACTCCTACGCCGCTGCCCGACAGGTTCGGGTCCTCGTTCGTGGTTGACGTGGCGGGCGAGAAGCTGCTGTTCGACTGCGGGCCGGCGACGACGTGGAAGCTGGTGAAGGCCGGGATCTCGCCGACGGAAATCGACAACGTCTTCTTCACTCACCACCACTTCGATCACGACGCCGACTTCCCCACTTTCATCCTGACGCGCTGGGACCAGAACGTGCCGGTTGACAGGGAGCTCGAGGTGTACGGCCCAGTGCTGACCGAGAAGTTCACCAACGGGATCATCGATGAGGATGATGGGCTTTTTGCTCACGACTGGCTTGCGCGGGTGCATCATCCCGCTTCGCAGATCACCTTCGCCGACCGCGGCGGCAAGCTCCCTCGCCACAAGCCGATGGTCACTCCAAGGGACATGGAGCCTGGCCTGATCAAGGCCGGCGCCAGCTGGCAGGTGACCGCCGCGCCAGCTGAACACGTGCAACCGTACCTCGACTCGCTGGCATACCGGCTCGACTCCGATGAAGGCAGCGTCGTCCTGACCGGAGACACGCGCCCCTGCGATTCGGTCACAGAGCTGGCAAAAGGCGCCGACGTACTGATGATGATGTGCTGGGAGTCGCACGACCGGATGGACGGAAATGAGCACGCAGACGCCAGCTGCTCGATTCGCGGCGCGGCAGAGACAGCGTCAGAGGCCGAGGTGAAGCAGCTGGTGATGGTGCATGTTGGCGCCCGGCTCAACACGACCGAGATGAAGGGCCCGCGCGAGATCGAGGCGCAGGAGGCGTGGAACGGCCGCATCGTCTGGGGCGAGGAGTTGATGAAGGTGCCGTGGCCGAGGTGAGTCACGTAGTCATAGCAGCAGCTCGAACACTCGGAGATATTCGATGGTAGTGACTCACGGCGACAACAAGCCGGTGTTGGTGGAGCCGGACATGGAGTGCACGACCCGTGACGGCGTGGTCCTCCGTGCCGATGTCTATCACCCGTCCGACGGCGGCCAGTATCCGGTTCTGCTTTGTCGTACTCCGTACAACAAGCTGACCCCGCGCTACGTGAGTGACGCTCGTGCGATGGCGACACGCGGCTACACCGTCGTCGTGCAGGATCACCGCGGCCGCTACGCCTCGGACGGTGAGTTCAAATGGATGTTTCGCGATCACACCGAGACGCACGACGTAGATGACGGCTACGACACGGTCGAATGGGCCGCGCAACTGCCCTGGTCGGACGGCCGCGTTGGCACGTGGGGGCACTCCAACGCCTCGTGGGCGATCTGGCTGCTCTTCTCGTCGCAGCCGCCGTCGCTGGCCGCCGGGCTGGCGAGCGGCATGTGCCAGGACCTGCTCGATCTCAACTTCGGCATCTTCGAGACCGGCCGAAGGCTGCAGTGGACCTACATGATGGCGGCCGATGCCAGGCGACGGACGGGCGGAACAGACGGTCCGACCACGCCGGAGGAGGCGAACCGGCGCTGGGACCAGGTGGAGCGAGGCAAGTACGTCTGGTGGATGCCGCTCGGCGACATCCCGGGCGCCGTGTTCTCGACACTGAACGACCAGTTGCAGGCTTACCACCGGGCGCAGAACTTAGAGTTCATGCGCTTCGGCGAGTTCCACTCGAAGGTGAATGTGCCGACGTTGCAGATCACCGGATGGTGGGACAGGTTGATCGGCACCGTTGACAACTTCCACGGCCTGACGACGAGCGGCCCGGAGGACCTGCAAGACCAGCACCGGCTGATCATCGGACCGTGGGGCCACGACCCTACGGACTTCTCCCGCAAGATCGGCCCGGTCGACTACGGACCGGACGCCGACCGGTCTTACCACTCCATGATCACCCGCTGGTACGACCATCAGTTCAAGGGCCTCGACAACGGGATAGAGAGCGAAGACCCGGTGCAGCTGTTCGTGCTCGGTGAAAACCGCTGGCGCGGCGAAAAGGAGTGGCCGCTCGCCCGGACGCAGTACACCGAGTTCTACCTCCACTCGAACGAGGGCGCCAACACGGTCAATGGCGACGGCGTTCTCACCGAATCCGCGCCTGCCGCCGCGGAAGCCGCCTCAGACGAATACGACTACGACCCGCGTGATCCCGTGATGAGCCTGATGCGGGCCGACGCACAGGCCGCGCCCGTAGACCAGTCGCCGCACGACCACCGCCAGGACATCCTTTTCTACGAGACACCTGCGCTGCAGGAGGAGCTTGAGTTAACCGGCCCGGTCAGGCTGAGGATCTGGGCCAGCACCGACGCGCCGGACACAGACTGGGCGGCGCGACTGGCGATCGTGTTCGAAGACGGCCTGGCGATGAACCTGACCTACGGCATCATGCGGGCGCAGTATCGCGGCGGCTACGAGAACCCGAAGCTGCTGGAACCGGGTGAGGCGTACGAGTACGACATCAAGCTGAACCCGATCGGCGTGCTACTGAAGCCGGGCCAGAAGCTCAGGCTGTACGTGACCAGCTCGGACTTCCCGAACTTCGACCGCAACCACAACACAGGCGAGCCGTACTGGGAAGACTCGGATCTGCGTGTCGCGCACCAGACCGTGTTCCACAGTCCGGACAGGCCCTCGCACCTGCTGCTGCCGGTGATTCCACGATAACTTCACGACCTCTGGAACGGCGCAAGATAGAATCGTCTCGTGATGACTGGCGCCACGGCAGATAATCAGCAGATCAACTTCAGTGAGAGCGTGCGGCTCCCGGGCTGGGGCATTGGTCTGCTGGGCCTGGGCGTTGGTGTGACGGCGGGAGTCCTGACCGGCGTCGCTATCCGCAACCTGGTCGGTGACGAACCGATCATCGAAGGTTCTAACGCTGCGGTCTTCTACGTCGCATTCGCACTCGCCGTACTGCTGAACGTCTTCCTGCTGCTCAACTTCGCTTTCCTTTCGCTGCGCGTCACCGAAACCGGGTTCCGCTTCAACTACGGGATGTTCGGCAAGACGTTTTCATGGGAGCAGATGAGCGAGGCCGAGGCGAAGGACTACCGATGGGTTGCCTACGGCGGCTGGGGCATACGCTTCTCTACTCGCGGCCGTCGAGCATGGAGCCAGCTTGGAGCGAAGCGTGGTGTGATCGTGAGCGTGACCGAGGGTGACAAGGAGCGGACCTACTTCGTCTCATCGCGCCGTGCAGATGAGCTGGCCGCCGTGCTGAACGAAGGGATCGCCCGGAACCGGCCCTCCGCGCTTGAACCTGCCGGCTCTTGAGCTGACCCAACCGGCTCCACGGAATCTTGAAGATCGGCCGGTACTCTGATCGCACAGGGGACAGAAACCCTCCAGTGGAAACTGCAACAACCCCCTGCGCAACCCGGTCACTCCCGCCGGCACCCTGACTCCGGCGGCGAGCCCTCCTCCATGCGGACGGCTCATCAGATCGCACCGAGAGTTGCCTCAGCCCGGAGGCGGAGTGCCCACCCGTCTCCGGGTTTCGTTTTTCAAGGTCGTGTCGACCGCTCTGTCGCGCCGCTGCTGGCGCGATGTTCTGGACAGGCCTAACCTAGCGTTCCCTCGACTCAACGCGCCGCAAGACAGGGGACGAAGGATGCTCGAACGGTTCAAGGTGCCGGAAAAAGACCGGGTTTACGTGCCGGTCGACAAAGCGCGCGCCGCCACAGAGGCGGTTTTCCGGCACGCCGGACTCGACGACGAGGGCGCCAGGCAGTGCGCGGACGTGCTGGTCACCAACGACCTGCGCGGAGTCGAAAGCCACGGCATATCGAACCAGCTGCGCAACTACCTGCGGCTCTACGGTGAGGGCGAACTCAACCCGCGCCCGGACGTGAAGGTTGTGCGCGAGACCGACACAACAGCGCGCATCGACTCCGATCGCGCGCTCGGGATTCACGTCGCTCCCGATGCGATGCGCCTGGCTATCGAAAAGGCCAGGAAGCATGGGACTGGAACGGTGGCGGTCACCGGCGCCGGGCATCTTGGTGGCGCCGGATACCACGCCTCGCTCGCTGCGCAGGAGGACATGATCGGCCAGGCGATGGCGGCTCCGGGCGGTGGGCAGACGCTGCCGACGTTTGGCGCAGAGCCGCGCTTCGGAACGCACCCGATCGCGTGGGCCGCTCCGGCGCGCAACCAGCCGCCCTTCCTGTTCGACATCGCCACCACGCAGGTCGCGGGCAACAAGATCCAGCTGGCCCGGCGGGTCGGCGCAGAACTCGAGCCGGCATGGATAGCCGGGATGGACGGAGAGCCGATCCTCGAGCGTGTTCCTGTCCCCGAGAGCTACTACCAACTTCCTCTTGGCGGCACGCGAGAAAACTCATCTCACAAGGGCTACGGGATGATGTCGATCATCGACATCATGTGCAACACGATGACGGGCGTTGGCGCGGGGTTTCTGACCGGCGGCGGCGGCCAGGTGTTCGTGGCGACGGACATCCAGGCGTTTATCGACCTGGATGAGTACTTCGACTGGATGGACCGCTTCCTGGAAGGGCTTCGGAACACGAAGCCGGCGGAAGGCCATGAGCGTGTTCTCTACCCGGGCCTATCGGAGTGGGAGGAGACGCAGGAGAGGTCGAAGAACGGGATCCCGTATCACCGCGAGGTGATCGAGTGGTTCGAGTCCTACGCGGCCGAGGTGGGCGTCGAGATCGACCTGAGGTAGGCGCTGACAAAACAAGAGGCGACCGAACATCTGCTCGCTCGCCTCGCTTACCGACCCGTGCCGGACCTGTCAGGACTCTTTACTCGATCTTCTAGTCGTGTGTCCCCGCTGCTTGATGCTCCAGCGGCGGGACCTGTGCCCAATCGCTTTCGCGTCTATCCAGACTGTCCGGCGGCCTGGCCTGCCATCCTGGCAGTTCTCACGGCCTTCAGAGGACTTACCGTCCTCAATCCAGAGACTAAATCACCGCTCTTCAAGCTGCCGCTAGACTCCGTGATGGACCCGTGAGGATGGCGGAGGCTTGCGCGCAAACTGGTTGTATATACAATTAAATCTCGTTCTGGCGAGCATCCAGACGAGTGCCCGCGCATCAAATGATTTCAGGCAGGCGGTTCGCGCCGATTCAAATCACTGAGTCCAGAGGTAGCAGATGGCAGACGCGACGGTAGTTCCAACAGACGACGGCCCGTACATGGTCAGCGGTAGCTTCACACTGACCGACGCCGAAGGAAACGAGATTAGCGTTGAAGGCGACGCGTATCTCTGCAGGTGTGGCGCCTCCGCCAACAAGCCGTTCTGTGACGGCTCTCACCGCAAGGCCAAGTTCGAGAGCACCGTTCGCGGCTAGAAGTCGAGTACTGATGGCTCCGGTTGCCGCCGACGATCCCAGCGGCGGCCGGTCTACTGTGGCTAGCGCCGATTCGAACGAGGCTGTGCCCGCATAGCCTCAAAGTGTGCACGTTTCAGTACAGCGCAGCGGGTTGATGGGCATGGTCCTGGTAGTTGGGCTGATGCTCGGCTGCACAGCAGGCGCCACGGTTCCACCAGCGGAAACGGCCTCACCGGCTGCCGATTTACGAGTCGGCGATGAGTCAGCCGGGTCCGGCGAAGCGTCAGGCCATGCCACGTCGACCGTGCCATCGCCGCAGCCGTCTCACCAGGGCGACGACGGCTATAACGGCTCCGGTCGGCAACCCGAAAGTCCGGTTTCTCCTCCGGCAGCCGCTCCAACCAGGGCGGCGACTCACGTCACGCCCGCTGCGTCGGCGCCAACCCGACAGGCTCCAACGCCCGCGTCGCCGTTACCGACCACGGCGCCGCCAGCTGAACCCGAACAGCAGACAACCTGGACGATGTTCGGGCCGATCAGCTGCAAGGACCCGGCGGAGCCGGTCGGCCTTACCCACCACATCTACCCGCCGGACCAGTTCGACGCCCTGATCCCGATGGGCCGAATGTGGGACTCGCACGTCACGCCTACCGATCACCTCTACGTGCGCCTGAACGAAGCTCGGCCGCGCACCGTGGTGACCAGCCCGGCGGACGGCCAGATCATCAGCATCTCCCGCTTCCCGAACGACCAGTCTCCTCACTGGGACTCATCGATCGTCGAGCCCGACTACCGCATGGTCATCGCGCACTCCTGCTCGCTGTTCTCTGTGTTCATCCACCTTGGCGAGCTAGCGCCGGAGATCACCGCGGTCACCGGCGACCTGGCGCTCGGTGAGAGGTGGTCGGCTTCAAACGCCGCTCCTTTGCCGGTACGGGCCGGCGATTCACTCGCGTCGATGGGTGGCTCATCGTTCGACTACAGCCTGCACGATGAGAAAGTGATCCTCCGGGGCTTCCAGGTCCCTGAGCACTACGAGGGCGAGCCGTGGAAGGTGCACACTGTCGATCCGTTCGACTACATGACGCCGGATATGGCGGCTGAGTTGCTGCCGAAGAACGAGCGGCAGGCAGAGCCGGTCGGCGGCCGGATCGACTACGACGTGCCAGGCACACTGGCCGGTAACTGGTTCATGGACGGAACGGTCGACTACCGGGGCGGTGATTCGAGCGGCCCCGAATACTGGACCGGGCACCTGGCTATCGCCTACGACCACATCGATCCCTCGCAGATCAGAGTTTCGATCGGTCGGGACATCGGCCTGACATGGGATGACTGTCGCTCGTGTGGTGGCGTCTACGCAGTCAACGGCAATGGGCCGGACCCGGCGTCTGTGACCAGCTCGGATGGACCGGTGAAATACGAACTGACCGGCCGTCGTCACGTATCACCCGACTCGAACGAGCGAACCGTTGGCGACGGGGTCGTTCTAGGTACGTTCCTCGTTGAGGTGCTGGACGATGCCAGCATCAGGACCGAGTTCTTCAAAGACGTAGGAGCGGCGAACGTAGCCGGGTTCACAAGCACGGCGATCATCTACAGGCGCTGATCGGATTCGGTGCTGGTCCATCGAGCCGTTGTCGGCCAGAGCGAATCTCACGCGCTTCCCGCCCCCTGCTTCCCGTAAGATTTGCGACGCCATGCCCGGAACACCGCTAATCGCAGGCGTCGCCCGCGTCGATATAACCCCGCCCGTGGGCATCGCTCACGCCGGCTGGGGCGCGCAGAAGCACCAGGTGGCTGAGGCCATCGACATGCCGCTGTACGTCACGGCGCTTGTGCTGCAGCAGGGAGAGCTCCGGGTTGCGATAGTCGATGTCGACATCCTGATCCTGAACGCCGACATGGACGCCGAAGCGCGCTCTGCGGTGGTCGAAGCGACCGGAATCGAGCCCGACAACATCCGTCTCGCCTACTCGCACAACCACTCCGGCCCGGCAATGATGTCCGACTGGCTCACCGAGGGCATGGACCTTGCGGAGGCCTGGTACGCCGCTATCCCGGCGAAGGTCGCTGAGGCCGTGTCCGACGCGATGTCTTCGCTCCAGGAAGTGGTGGTCTCATCCGGCGCGGGCGAGTGCCGGATCAACATCAACCGCAGACCGGTCGACTCGCACGGCAATCGCTTCACCGGACGCAACTGGAACGATCCCGTCGACCACGAGGTCGGCGTAGTGGCGCTGGACACACTTTCAGGCGATCCGCTGGCGACCCTGATGATCTTCGCCTGCCACCCGACGATGATGGGCCACGACAACACGAGCATCACGCCGGACTTTCCAGGGCCCGCTCGCAGAGTGGTTGAAGAGACCGTCGGTGGCCTGTGCCTGTTCCTGCAGGGCGCGGGTGGAAACCAGGGCCCGATCCACGGGTTCGTGGGCGATCTGAACGTGTACCGGCGGGAAGGGACGAAGCTTGGCCTTGAAACTGCCCGGGTCCGCATGAACCTCGACCCGTACGAGCGTAAGGAACGGCTGATCGAGATCCTTCCATCCGGCGCCGACCTCGGCATGTATGAAGACGAGGTGGTTTCGGAGCCTGACTCGGAGCTCGGCGTCGCGTGGGATGAGACCGAGTTGCCGCTAAGGGAGCTTGAGCCCGTGGACGTCCTAGAGCGCCGTGCAGCCGAACTTGCAGACGTCGTGGCGGAGATGCATGCGAGCGAAGCGCCACACGATGAACTGGTCGCGGCCGTTTCGCGAGCAAAGAAGGCGACCATCGCGCTGAACTGCGCGCGGCTGGCCGCGCGGCACGGCGAGGACGGCCATATCACGATGCGGTCCCAGGCGATACGGCTCGGCGAGACGGTGCTGGTCTCGGTACCGCTTGAGCCGTTCGTAGAGATCGGGTTAGAAGTCAAAGAGCGATCTCCCGCCTCACGCACCTTCTTCTCCGGCTTCAGCAACGGCCACTTCAACTACCTGCCCACGGACGCGGGCATCGAAGAGGGCGGCTACGAGGTAGACGTTTCGCCTTTCGCCGCCGGCTCGGCCGAACTTGTCACCCGCGCCTGTATCCGGGCGATAGAGAAGGTCTGGCCCTAGCCGGTTAGGTCTCGATAACCCGGCCAGGTGACGTTGCGATGCTTTCGAACCTGAGCGGCAGCGCCGTCTTGGTCACTCTTCGTCGTACATCCGGAACACCTGGCCGCGAATGTCGAGGCCAAGAGCCGGCCGTAGCTCGACGGTGCCGATGCGTGCGACAGGCAAGCGGGAAGCGATCTCGGCCGCCTCATCGTCGTCCTCCGCCTCGATGATGTAGATCCCGCCGATCTGCTCCTTCGCCTCGGAGAAAGGGCCGTCGGTGGTCAGCGGCCTACCGGCGCGAACCCTGATCGACTTCGCTACCGTCGCGGGCTGAAGCCGGATGCTGCCGAGGTTGTTGCCTGACTCGGAAATCGACCGGTCGAACTCCATCACTTCGCCGGTGAGCGCCCTGATCTCTTCTGGAGGCAGCTGTCCGAAGGCGGCAGGATCGGTGTAGATGAGCATGACGTAGTGCATCTGGAAACACTCCTGTTTCGTGGTGGCCGCAGAGAAGGCGAAGGCGCGATCTCTACTGGCCCAACGACCGCCGCGGAGAGAACTCGACAAATTTTCGTCGGCTGCTGAAGATCGCTGGTCAGCGACTGGTCCACGGAAGCGGCCGGGCGGTGGCGCGCTGATCCGCGACCGCCGGCTCAGCCGCCAGCCGCGCCGGCTCCGAGATGGTTCTTCTGCAGCCAGTACTCCAGGCTGTCGGCCAGCGCGATCCAGCTCGCTTCCAGGATGTTCGTCGACGCGCCGACCGTCTGCCACACCTCTCGCTCGTCGGCCGACTCGATCACCACTCTGACCGCCGCGCCGGTCCCCGTTCCCTCGTTGACGACCCGCACCTTGTAGTCGGTCAGGCGGACGCTCGTGACATCCGGATAGAACTCCCGCAACCCTTTGCGCAGGGCGCGGTCCAGCGCATCAACAGGGCCATTGCCTTCCGCCGCCGTGTGTCTCACCTCGTCCCCGACCCGCACCTTCACGGTTGCCTCCGACAGCATAGGGTGCTCCTTGCCGTCGGTGCGCCAGCCGGTGCCAAACGAGGTGCGGCGCCGGTTCTCCACCACCACCATGAAGTCGACCAGCTCAAAGCACGGCTCGAAGTTCGGCGTTGAGCGATGAATCAGCAGGTCGAGCGATGCCTCCGCCAGCTCGTATGAATACCCTTCCGCCTCCTTCTCCTTCACCACCTGAACGATCTGCGTCGCGTCGTCGCGGTCGAGAATATCTTCGAGACCCAGCTCTCGGACCCGGCGCACGACGTTGCCGCGGCCTGCAAGCTCCGAGATAACCACCGAGTTGGAGTTGCCGACCACGGCGGGATCGATGTGCTGGTAGGCGTCCACTGACCGCTCGGTCGCGGCAGCGTGCAGACCGCCCTTGTGCGCAAATGCGCTGGAACCGACGAACGGCTGGAAAGGCGAGGGCCGCCTGTTGACCACCTCGGCGACGTAGTTCGACAGGCTGGTCAGCTCCGCCATCTGCTCGTCGCTGATCACGTCCTGGCCCATCTTCAGCTTGAGGTTGGCGATCAGGCTGACCATGTTGGCGTTGCCGGTGCGTTCGCCATATCCGTTGATGCAGCCCTGCACCTGCGTAGCACCAGCCTCGACAGCGGCGATGGCGGAGGCCACCGCGGTGTCAGTGTCGTTGTGAGTATGGATCCCGAGCGCAGCGTCTTCGCCGAGCGCGGATTGGACCGCCTGCGTGATCTCGCTGACCTCGCCGGGAAGAGTGCCGCCGTTGGTGTCGCAAAGCACGACGCGTTCCGCTCCGGCTTCGATAGCAACGCGCAGCGCCTGTACGGCGTACTCAGAGTTGGACTTGTAGCCATCAAAGAAGTGCTCGGCATCGAAGACTACGCGGCGACCTTGCGACTTCAGGTACTTCACCGAGTCGGCGATCATCGCCAGGTTCTCTTCAAGCGAGGTGCCGAGCACTTCGCGGGCCTGGAAGTCGGAAGCCTTGCCAACGAGAGTGAGCATCTGAGCGCCGGAGTCGAGCAGCGCGCGCAGCGTCGGGTCACTCGCCGCCTCGGAATCTGCACGCCGTGTGTTGCCGAACGCAGCCACGACGGCGTTCTTGAGATCCAGTCCCGGCACGCGACGGAAGTACTCGTCGTCCTTGGGATTGGCGCCCGCGTATCCGCCTTCGATCACGTCGACGCCGAGTTCGTCGAGTCGTTTCGTGATCGCCAGCTTGTCTTCGACTGAGAGCGAGATGCCCTCTTGCTGGGTCCCGTCTCTCAGCGTCGTGTCGTAGAGCTCAACCTTCTTCATGCTGTCGCTCGCTTCGGGCGCCGCCGCGTCGATCGCAACAAAAAACCCGTCCCAATACAAGGGACGGGTCAAGGTTCCCGCGGTACCACCCTATTTGACTCCCCGGGCCGCGTCAGCGGCGAGGAGACCACTCAGGAAGACGGCACGTTTTCATGCCGTCGCAACTGCTAACGGGTTGCGAATCCGGCTGCGCCTAGTCGACGTCAAACGCCTTTCGGACAGCGGCTCAGGAGTGATCTTCAACCGTCCGGCACTCGCCCGCTCACACCAAACCGGGCTCGCTCAGATGCCAGGGCCAGCCTACTCGTCTCCGTCCAGCGACCGGCCGTCTGTAACCGTTCGCAGCGCCTTGCATCTCAAGCCTAGCACCAACTGCGTCGGATTTCCTGACAGACAACGCAACATTTCTATCCCCGCGTAGAATGCGACCTATACGACTCGCCTTCTCCGCTTCAGCTTTCGAACTGCGATGCCTCTAGTGAACCTGGGATTGGTCGAATACATCGATGCCGAGTCCCGCGGGCGTCCGGGGCAGCGCACCTTCAACATCACCGCTCGCAGCAGCCGCGGCCAGGCAGTTGTGTGGATGGAGAAGGAGCAGCTATTCCAGGTCGGCGCATCGCTGAGGCAGTTCCTCGCCACCCGCGAGTCGACCGCTGACC
>JANQEF010000131.1 GCA_028278465.1 Dehalococcoidia bacterium
ACGCCACGGAAGGCGACGTCCTGTTCGAGGGCCAGGCCTACAGCGACATGGACAAGGGGACGCGGAAGGACCTGCGCCGCCGCACGGGAATCGTCTTCCAGGACCCCTACGGCTCGCTGAACCCTCGCATGTCCGCCGGCAACATCGTGGCTGAGCCGCTGCGGGTCCAGCGCCTCCACTCCGGACGTGCCGATCTTCGTCGCAAGGTCGGCGAGCTGTTCGCGCAGGTCGGCCTGAACCCCAACATGGCGAGCAGGTACCCGCACGAGTTCAGCGGCGGACAGAGACAGCGGATTGGCGTGGCGCGCGCCATCGCTGCGCAGCCGAGCCTGATCGTGCTCGACGAACCGGTGTCTGCGCTCGACGTCTCGATCCAGGCGCAGGTTGTGAACCTCTTGCAGGACCTGCAGGAGGAGCTGAACCTCACCTACCTCTTCATTGCGCACGACCTGTCGGTGGTCCGCCACATAAGCGACAAGATCGCGGTGATGTACCTCGGCAAGATCTTCGAGGTCGCAGAGCAGGACGTTCTCTACGAAGACCCGCTGCATCCCTACACGCAGGCTCTGCTATCGGCCGTCCCGACCCCTTCGCCTCGCGCAGAGAGGAGCAGGGAGCGCATCATCCTGCGCGGGGACATTCCGAACCCAGCCAATCCTCCGTCCGGCTGCGTATTCAACACGCGTTGCCCGGCCGCAACCGAAGAGTGTTCGAAGGTCGTCCCCGAGCTGCGGGAGATCAAGCCCGGCCACCTCGCCGCGTGCATCAAGGTGGAAGGCTACGGTCCGTACTAGCCCGCGAGCCACGGCCGGTCGCTGGTATGATCGCCCGGAAGCCAGCCGGATCCCGCCCGGATTCGCCGATAAGCGTCGGTGTCGGGACGGGACGACGAGGGAATAGACTTGCCGCTCTATCTGATCGAGCGCAATTTCGCCGAAGCGCTCGAACTCAACCGTGACATGGTCTCTGAATCGGTGCGCGTCAACAATGACGTCGACATCAGGTGGATCTATTCGTTTCTCAGCGTCGATAAGAAGAAGTCGTACTGCCTGTACGAGGCTTCAAGCCCCGAGGCGATCAGGGAAGCGGCCAGGCGCCTGAACGTCCCTGCTGACGAGATCATCGAGATAGGCAGCAAGGTCCAGGAGAGCGACTTCCTCGCGGCCGTTGCCGACGCGAGCGGCGACTAGCTTTCGAACTCCGGCAAGTGCGCTGCCGCCTGACCGTAGTGTTCAGGTCCCAGCACGCGGTTCGCAAGGGCAGCTCGCATATCGCGGGTCCTGCGCTCAAACGGCCCTCCGACCCTGATCGCTTGACTGGCGTCGCAGACATCGGCGCCCGAGGCTTGCCTAGAACATCAGCCAGACCCAGTCGTTCTCTACCCCAAACATCAGCTTTCCGGCCGAAGAGTACCGCGGGCTGGACTTGGATGAGTGCTGCAGCAACGTGTGAGTGTCTCTGAAGTGGCGCTCGAAGGGCTGCTCCAGCCTTATGGACGAGGAGCCGACGGCGTCGTTCACGTGCCGAACGGCTTCTGCGCAGGCTTCGGCGGCGAACGAAGCGGCACACTGCAATCGCACCTTCGACTCGACGGTCAACAGAGCGCCGCTGGCCGAGACATCATCGAACGCATCGCTGACAGCGCGATAGAGAGTATCTCTCGACGCCTCTACTCTTGCCTTCGCCTTCCCAATCTGGAATTGCGGCAGCTGCTGCTCCTTGAGAGGCGTGGCGTTGTATGCCGCGGTCTTGTTGACGCACAGTTCGACAGCGGTATCGACCGCAGCTGCAGCCGAACCCACGCCCACGATCGCTTCGCCAAAGATCGCCGGCCAGGGCATCATCCGGAAGAGCGGTCCTTCGAACCCCGGCGCCGGGTTGGTCATCGGACCGACCGGAATGACGAAGTCGTCGGAAACGAACATATCGTCCACGGCGAAGTCGTGAGAGCCCGTGCCGCGCATGCCGTAGGTTTTCCAGGTGTCCAGGATACTGGCCTGGTTACTCGGGAAGCAGATTCCGAACGGCGCCGGCATCCCTGTCTCGGGGTTGATCTTCGGACCATCACCGTCCATCTCGACGGCAGGCATCGCAAACCACTGGGCGTTTGAGCACCCGCTTGCGAATGGGACCCGCCCGGTGACTCGCCAGCCGCCTTCTACCCTTACCGCCGCCGCAGGCGGGTTCAGTGCGCCGGCCAGCGTGATGGGACCGTTGCCGAAGACCTGGCGAGCGGTTTCTGCTGGCAGATACGCGCCGAAGAAAGATGCGACGCACTGGTTCATAACCAGGTTCCATGCCGAAGCGGTGTCTATCCGTGCGACAGCCTCCCAGACCTCCAGCATCTCGACCGGGTGTGATTCGAGTCCTCCGTACTCACGCGGGGTGGCCATGGAGAACAGCCCCGCGTCGAACATGGCGTCGTACACATTCGCCGGTAACTCCCGCTGGTTCTCGGCGTACGCCGATCCTTCGCTGATCAGGGGCTTTAGCCTGTCTACCTCTTTCAGCAGGTCTGCGGGTGCTGTGGCCGTGGTCATCTCGAATCTCCCTTGTGCTGGATTCAATGCCGCCAATCGATCGCCGGGACGGCAGGTCTGGTCGCGTCGAGTGGAACGCAAGCTATGCACGAGACAACCGAGCTGGAATAGTGAGGATTAGTCGTCTTTCTGAATGCAGGGACTGAGCCGGAGGTTGATCCTGTCTCAGGGTTTGACGCTTCGGCCAGCTAGGTTGCATCGGACTGACTGAAAAGGCCTGAGCCCAGCCCGTAGGTAGCGGCTTCTGCTCGATTGGAACTGCCGGTCTTCGAGAGGATGTTGCTGACGTGATTGCCCACGGTGTAGACGCTGATCACCAACTCTGACGCTATCTCCTTGTTGCTCTTGCCCGAAGCGACCAGCCGCAATACCTCGACCTCTCGCTCGGTGAGACGCGCCGGGACACTGCCGTTGTCGCTGCCTGCGGACAGGAGCAACTCCCGCGTTTCGGCGCATCGGTTCACCAGCGAGGTCATTCCCATGGAGTCGGCCGATCTCCGCGCCTGCTCCAGCAACGAACGTACGCGCTTAATGTCTCCACCCTGACCGAAGGAGACAAGCGCCCTCGCGTAGTCGTGTCGAGTGCGTGCCAACCACGGGGCGGCGCCCATCGCTGAGTTGAGCTCGATCGCCGACTCGTAATGAGCAATCGATCTCTCCCGGTCTGTCATAGTGGCTGCAAGATTGGCCATGTCGCGGTCAACGGCCCCGAAGCAGACGACCGCCGAACCGGCAGAGGCCGCTCGCCCGGCGTACGGCTCGAGCATTCGGTAAAGAGTCTCTGCCCGCGCCGAGTCTCGCAGGTAGGCGCAGGTATCGGCGAGGAAAGACATGCTGACGAGCCACAGGGCATCCTTCGGCACCATCGCAAAGTCGTCGTCTGCCAGGCTGTCGAAGACGTGCCTCGCCTCATCCTCCATGTCCAGCTCTGAGTAGATGACGGCAAGCCCCGGCTGCCAGGTGGATCCACCCTGCCCGTCGGCTGCCATCGCCGAGACCATCGGCGCGATCTCACCAAGTCGGCCCTGCTCCCTTCGAATGCTGAACATCTGGAGCCCGAAAACCCCGTCGACGCCATAGGCCTGCAGACGCGATCCGGTGTTCTCAGCCAGCACCGCCCGCCGTTCAGCCTCAGCGAAATCGCCGGCCAGCAACGCCCGCATCGACCTCCACGCCTCAACCATGTACAGGATCTCCGGACTGCGAATCCTGAGGCCGATGGTGTGCTTGGCATCGATGTCGGCGTCGACTGTCTCGATCTGTCCGAGTTCGAGCGAGCAAAAAAGGCGGAAGCCATGAGCGTCGGACAGAAGCTCGTCATCGCCCAGTGCACGGGCCAGCGAGATGAGCTCTTCTGCCATCCTTACCCGCTCATGGATCAGGTCTGGCCGGGGCCACATCGGGAAGATAGCCTCCCGCACCGCTCTTGCAAGCACCGCCACATCCCCGATGCGACGCGCCATCTGCAGCGCGCTGCCTGCCTTCTCGGTCGCCCGCTCAATCTGGCCGGCGAAGATAAGGGCGCGTGAAAGTACCCCGAGTAGTCTCGCGTTGGCCGGTGTGTCTTCAAGAGGACCTCTGTCCAACACGTCCTCCAGGATCTGCACCGCGTCTCGACCGGTGATTCCCGGGTAGAAACCGGACTCCGCGAAGTCGATCGCAGCCGTTGTCTGCAGATCGAAGTCGCCGGTCCGGCGAGCTATCTCAGCGGCGGCGGCCTGCGATTCCCGAGCCTGTAGAAAAGCGCCAGACTTTCTCTGGGCGAGCCCGAGCTGAAGCAGGATCTCGCCTCTTCGTGCGAGGTTCGCAGGTTGCCACCTGTCCAGCAGTTCCAGGGCGAACTTCAAGTGGGACTGCGCGTCTTCATAAGCGGATGCTTCCGTTGCCGCGCTCCCGGCCCGCACCAGGTAGTCGATGGCAACCGAGGCACTGGATTCGCGTGCGGTCCGAGCATAGTGGTGAGCAATCCTGCTCATCGCCGCAGGATCATCGCTGGCTGTCTCGGCCAGGAAATCTGCGACACGCAGGTGCATATCGGCGCGCGTCCTGTGAGAAAGGCTGTCGTAGAGAGTCGCCCGCACCAGTTCGTGGCTGAAGCGGAATCTGCCGGGCTCCTCACTGACCTCCTGCATAAAAGCAGCAGCTATTACCTCGCTCAGTGTCCGGTCAAATCTGTCATCTGGCAGTTCGACCAGGCAGTGGGCAAGCTCGGCGGCTGAAAACTCCCTGCCGATGACGGAGGCGACCCGCGATAACATGCCTGCGTCATCAGAGACCGCATTGATCCGGCGGCCGATCACCTCTTTCACACCCTCGGGAATCCTCACCGCCAGCTCTCTGTAGCCGTTTCCGAGACCGCCATCGACGCCGTGTTCCTGGATGAGCATGCGCACCGTTTCGGCGACGAAAAGCGGATTGCCCTCGGTCGAGTTGAAGATCCCATCCAGTAGCGCCTGTGGCGGTCGTGTTCCCAGGGCATAGTCGAGGTAGGCGGAGGTTTCCTCGTAGCTGAGACGCCCCAGGGTGAAGCGCCGGAGCACGGGACTTCGCGGCAGGCCATCGAATATCTCCGCCAGGTTGTTTCCGAAAACCAGGTCCGTGTCGCGGTAGGTGGCGACGATACATATGCGATGCCGGTCGACTTCGTTCGCCACAAACTGGTAGAGCAGCAGCGAATCCCTGTCGGTCCAGTGCAGGTTGTCCAGGACGATGACGACCGGCTTCAGGCTCGAAACCCTCTGGAGAAACGAACTGACGGCGTTGAACAGCCGGTACTTTGCCTGCCGTGGGAACTCCAGCGCGGAAACGGTTCCGAGGTCGCGGCCGGGAGACTGAAAGTCCGGAACCAGGTTCGCTAGCTCCGGCCCGTTGCTGCCCAGGCAATCGGCGAGGCTCTGGTCAGAAAGCTCGATGACAAGGCCTTTGAGGGCCTGGATCCACGGCCAGTAGGGAGGCGAGCCGTCGTTCCCGTGACTCCTGCCCCACAGGACCAGACAATCGCGGCTCCGGGCAAGATCCGAGAACTCAGCCGCCAGCCTCGTTTTGCCTATCCCGGGCTCACCAGAGAGCAGGGCCAGCCGACCGTCTCCAGAGATCGCGTCCGCAAGGAGCGAGGCCAGCTCGCCGAACTCCCTTTCCCGTCCAACGAAGTCCGCCGCGGTGATACCTGCGAAGTCGGAGCGTGATGTGGCGGTGCTCGATTCGAGAGACTTCAGCGCCCTGTGCACGCTGCTCCGATGAACACCAAGGTCATCGGCGATGGCACGAATGCTCTTGCCCTCCTTGCGGAGGCGCGACGCCTTCCTTATCAGTAAGTCACGTTCCATCACGAGCCCCGCGGTCGGCCCAGGCGGAGGCCAATCTTACAGCGGACGCTCATTCGCCAGAGCCTGCATGCAATGCGCATCGCCTGTTAGGCGGCCCTGGGATTGGCTGCCGGGCTCGCCAGTGGCGACGCCACTCGCCGGTTGGTGGCGCACCAGATCTACAAACTAAGTCTGGAAGACTGAGCCGCCCATAGCGAGGATGAGGCATTTCGCCTCGCGTGCGGCCGCAGACGCGACACTGCGCCGCTCTAGATGACGTGGTACATCAGCAGGTGCTCTCTTAGGACATCCATGCTGAAATCGTTCTCCACGTCACGCAGAACCGAATGGATGTGATTGGCGTCGTTCTGGCGGTTGTCGTACTCGATGATGAAGTTCCCGCTGTGGATCCTGTAGTAGTGCTTCATCCCGTGCTCCATCCCGCCGGACCACGCGAAGTGGAAGTTCTCAACGCCGTCCTCGCCTAGCTGCGCAAGCACCTTGCCAACGCCGCTATCGGCAATGTCATCCCGGACCTGGCTCGTGTACTCCGTGATCAGCGAAGTAAGCATCTCTTTCTGAGTGCCGTTCATCGCGTGGCCGCGCAGCCCCTCCTCTTTGGGAATCACCACCTTCGAGCTGTTGTAGGAGAGTATGTCCGCCGGAGCGTCCTCGCCGATCACCGCCTTCGTTCGCTGGCTGGAGTCGAGCGAGTTGATCAGCTCCAGGGCAAGCGCCTCTCGACTTCCGAGAATGTTGCGGCCGGCATGCGGAAACCCGTCCGGGACGATCGCCGGGTTCGACCCGAAGAAGAACGGCGTTGTCGAAATGACCTCATCGCCCCACGAGTGGATGTGGATCGATATGTGGTGGCCTTCGACACGCCATCCCCATGGCTCGTCGCCAAGCGGGTCACCGAACACCGTCCAGTAGTAGAGCTCAGGATCACGCACGAAGGACTTGATCCCGGCCTGCTTCTCGATCTCGCCCAGTATCGACTCGTGCTCGATGATCTGGCGAGCGCGGGTGTTTGCTACCGGTGACAGCCCGGAAGCCATCAACTCGAACGCCAGGTCGCGCTGGTTCTGATCCATGTCACGGAGAGGCAGCCCGTGCCGGTTCAGCGGCGGGTAGTACCAGAAGATCCGCTCTCCATCGTTGTAGTGGTAAGTGGTCTTCGCTCTCTGGTCCGACGAGAGGCTGTCCAGGAATCTCGCGCAGGCGACGGCCATCTCTTTAGCTGCCGGAGAACGTCCGCCCGAGTGACCGTTGTGATGATGGTCGTGATGGTGGCCGTCGTCATGGTCGTGGTGTGCCATCTCGGTCGCTCCTGGAGGGCTAAATGAAGTGGTCAGCGAACGCCTCGTGTTCAGTTTCGCTGGCGAATATAGCTACTACGTGAACCTCGTGTCCATTGAAACCGGGGTCGGCGGTCGCCGGCGGTGTTGCAGCCCGGGCTTCGATCAGGGTGCCGAGAGTCAGGTCTCGTGACCAGAGCGCCTTGCGATGACAGCGATCACGGTTGAACTCTGACCGACCCTCTAACTGCGCCGGTCGTTGCTATAAGATGCCGCCACTATGCCGAGTGAGCGTGTGAAACGCCGGATTGAGCGCCTCCTGGACCAGGCCGAGGAGGCGGCCGACGCTCGCGATTGGGAGGCGGTGCTGGAGTCGGTTCGCGGCGTGTTCGCGGTCGATCCCGCTAACGAGGACGCCACGTCTTTTGAGCGTATAGCGACGGCGGCGCTGGGGGGCGACTCTAGTGAGAGTGGGCTGAGTTCGGGTGCGGGTGGTGATAGTGCCGCTGCGAAGGCGCCAGTTTCTGACGGTGCCGGAGCTGCTGTCGACGGCACCGCTGTTGCCGTTGGTGACAGCGCCGCCGCTATGTCCGGTGGTGACGTCACCTCCTCCTCGTCCAGCGATGGCGCGCCTTCTCCCACCTCCTTCGCTGCTGGCCGGTACGTGGTTAATCGGTTTCTTGGTGAGGGTGGAAAGAAGCGGGTTTTTCTTGCGCATGACGAGACGCTTGACCGTGACGTTGCGTTTGCGCTGATCAAGACGGAAGGGTTAGACGAGACCAGCCGGGAGCGGGTTCGCCGTGAGGCGCAGGCGATGGGCCGGATGGGGACGCACCCAGCGATCATGCCGATCTACGACCTCGGCGAAGA
>JANQEF010000168.1 GCA_028278465.1 Dehalococcoidia bacterium
TAAATCCTGCCAAGCACCTCGGGGTTCACAACCACCTGCGGCCGCTCGCCCCGCAGCACCCGCGCCGCCTCCTCGCCTGCGCGGCGACGGATCGTCTCCCAGCCTTGCTCCGACGACCCGGCGATGTGCGGCGTGCACACCACGTTCTCCATGCTCAGCAGCGGGTTGTCAGGCGAAAGCGGCTCCTGCTCATACACATCGATTCCCGCGCCGGCCAGTCGTCCCGCACGTAGCGCCTCGATCAGCGCCGCCTCGTCCACCACAGGACCGCGCGCCGTGTTGACCAGGTACGCCGAATCCTTCATCGTCGCCAGCGCCGCGGCGTCGATCCAGTGGTGCGTGTCTGGCAGGTGCGGCACATGCATCGAGACGTAATCGGCGGCCTCCAGCAGTTCCTGCTTTCCCACGAACTCGACGCCATACTCAGTCGCCAGCCAGTCGCCAACGTACGGGTCGTTCACCAGCACCCGCATGCCGAGAGCCTTCGCCTTCCTTGCAAACGCCCGGCCGATCCACCCGAAGCCGACGACGCCAACCGTTTCGCCGTAGATCTTGCTGCAGATCTCCCGTGAGTACACCTCGGCCCAGCGGCCCTCACACGTCGCACGGTCGAGACGCTTGATCTGCCGGGCGCAGGCCATCAGCAGCGAGAGCGCGTGGTTCGACACCTCTTCGCTGGTCGAGCCAGCGATGTTGGTGACGATGATCCCGGCCTGCGTGCAGGCGTCGACATCCACGGTGTCGTATCCGTGCCCGTAGCGGATGATGAGCTTGCAGTTCTCCAGCTCGCTCACCATGTTGGCCGTCACCGGCAGGTGGTCGTTCAGGACAACGTCCGCCTCCTTGATCGCCTCGATGATCTCGCCCTCGCCCGAAACTGCGGTCGACACGATCTCGCAGTCGATTCCTGCCAGGGCGACGCGCTCCAACTCGAGCGGCGACTCCCGGCTATCTATGTGCACGACTAACGGGCGGCGGTTTTCGGTGGCGTTCATGTGGCTGTTTCCTGATGATCGGCCGGCGGCGGTATACGAAGGCGTCGAGATGGTACAGCAGACCGGTGCGCTCTTCGCGCGCCAGTCTGCTTACCGGCCTTTCGTAGTCAGGAAGTCCTTCGCCATGCAGAGTCGCGGTGGTCCACCGGAGGGCACAGATAGCTCTTCGAATCTCGACTTCGCGCCGGACAGTCAGCGAATCACCCGTCGCACACAGTCGGGTCCGGCAGTTCCGTAACCATGAACTCCAGCCCCTCGTCGCCGGACGTGCCCGCGCTCATCGTCAGCACCTCCCTGCCGCCACGAACCGGATCGATGAGCCTCAACAACGCCGCGTTGGGGGTCTCGAACACGGACTGCGGATGGCCCGGCGTCTGGCTCGGCCACTCAATTCTCCAGTTGAGTCGGGTGTCGCGCGGCACTTCGTCCCACGGCTCCTGTTCACCCAGCCACACGGCGTTCAGGTTTGGACACAGCGCAGCCACCGGAATTCCCAGGAGACTGTCCGCCAGTATCACCAGCTCCAGGTGCTCGGTCCACATGCTCACCAGATCAGACGTCTCCAGTTGAGGTGAGTCCGAGCGTAGCTCCACCGGCGGGAAGCGTCTTGCCCCCATTCCTGCCAGTTCGAAAGCCTCCGGCGACCATTCCCACATCGGGGGAATGTCCGGCGTTTTGACAACAGGGAAGGCCCGGTACAGGCAGTTGACCTTGATGATGCCGTTGGGAAGCAGGACGCCGCCTCCCTTCACAAACTCGTTCTCGAACCCGTTCTGTACGAAGGGGAACTGGCAGGGGCCGTCGGGTTGCAGCCCATGTGAACGGACCGGCAGGTCCGGCAGGTCAGCGATCAACACTTCGGTGTTCAGTATCTCGGTCTGCGGGTCCTGACCGGGCAACTGGAAGGCGCGGAGCACTCGGACCTTGTCTGTGACATCGATCAGGCACTCGTAGTACTCGTACCCGGTCGGCGACACGAAATCGACCCAGTGTGGGTCCGTGATCCCGTAGAACCCGTCGTGCTCACCCTTCTGGACCAGGTAGTCCTTGAAAGCGGACGTGGAAACCTCGCATGCCAGGGTCAGGGTCGACGCCTGGGAGCCGGGCCGTATGTCGTCAGGCAGCATGAAGATCCCTTCGCCGTCCCAGTCAGTGAACGCATCGATGGTCCCTGCCGGCGGATATTTCTCGTCGAGGACAGGCAGGTTCCACAGCTCGTCCGGAACCCACGCCGGCAGGTCCACGGGCCTCGTCTCGCTGAATGGCGGCCGCTGCGTGGGTGTCGGCTCCGCGGTGCTAGTAGCGGCTGGAGCCGATGTCGGGGTCGGCTCGGCCGAACTACATGCGAGTGCAACGAGTATGGCGACGGGCGCTGCTGCGGCCGGGACCAGTCTCATGAGGTCGCTCTCCAGGCTTGGCGCGGTTGTGCGCCTACGTCACAGATTCTAGTGGCCGGATATAGAACGACATCACAGGTTCCTGTTATTTCGCAGCGCGGAGTCATTCTGGTTGACAACAGGCGCGGCGGAGCGCTTCGACAACCCGGCCGGCCGCTCGTTGATCTTCGCTGGCTTCGGTCCGAGAGGGCGTGCCGTTTTGGTCCGCGGGTCAGGTGCCGAATCTTCCGAGTCGGGGACCGCTTGGGGTCTCGGGTGTTCGGGCCTGCGGTAAGATGCCGCCACCATGCCGAGTGAGCGTGTGCAACGACGGATCGACCGGCTTCTTGATCAGGCGGAGGAAGCGGCGGACAGCCGCGACTGGCCTGTCGTGTTGGAGTGCGTCGCATCGGTCCTGGCCCTGGATTCCGAGAACACCGACGCCCTCTCATTTCGCGCCATGGCGGAGGCGGGAGCGGCACGGGGTGGCGGGCAGTCGGGCGCTGTTGCTGCCGATGGCGCAGGGTTTGCGACCGCGTCGCCTGATGGTGTTGGGGCTGCGGGTGGCTCGGTTGATGGTCAGTTGATTGCTGGTGACGGCGCCTCCGCTGCCTCGTCCGGTGGTCAGTCCGAGGCCGGACTGCCGGCTTCTTCTTCTTCCCCCACCTCCTTCGCTGCTGGTCGGTACGTGGTTGACCGGTTTCTTGGTGAGGGTGGTAAGAAGCGGGTGTTCCTGGCGCATGACGAGACGCTTGACCGGGAC
>JANQEF010000235.1 GCA_028278465.1 Dehalococcoidia bacterium
GCTTCGCCAACTTCGACGCCGGCGTGCTCAACAACGAGCCGTTCAACATCGGCAGACGCCTGCTGCTGGCATCGGACGACGACCGCAATCCTCGTGAGCCCGACAAGGCGGACCGTGCGGTGGTGATGATCGATCCGTTCCCGAACAGGGTCGAGTTCGAAGACGACTACAAAACGGAGATCGATCTCGTCGGCAACCTGAAGGAGCTATTCGGCGCGGTGAAGGCACAGGCGAGCTTCAGGATGGAGGACATCAAGCTGGCCGCCAGTCCCGATGTTCACAGCCGGTACATGATCGCCCCGCGGCGCAGGAAGACCGATAACCCTTCTCTCTTCGAGGAGAAGCCGCTGGCCAGCAGCTCGCTGGGCCACTTCGGCGGGTTCCTGTCTGACCGGTTCAGGAAACACGACTTCCTGCTCGGCAGGAAGAACTGCCAGGCGTTCCTCAGGAAGCACTTCGTGGTCCGCAAAGACCACCCGCTGGTCCGCGACCACTGGAGTCCCGAGCAGATCGAGGCGTTCAAGAGCCCGGTACGCGACGACTATGTGCCGATCATCCCGCTGGTCGGCAAAGCGAATCGCGAGCCCGACGTTCCCACGTGGCAGACAGTCTCTCGCGACGACGTGAAGACCATCTCAAAGCTGCTGGACAAGCGCGTCAACGAAGTGGTCAAGCGCATGATCTCCGACGCGCCGGTGAATAGCCCACTGAAGATGGGCGGTCGGCTCGCCTGGAAGTTCCGCTACAAGGGCAAAACGATGAAACGGATCAGGCAGAAGCTGGAGTCAGACCTGAAGAAGCACAAGCTGCTGAGAGACTGAGCTATCGGCCAGCGAGCCGGCGTCGGGTTGCTTTCGACTCACCCCGCCGTCGGCAGATCAGCGCAGGCGGCGAAGGTGTTGAACGAGTCGTCGTCCGTGTTCACTACCAGTGTCCGGTCGCCCACCAGCAGGTCGTCGAACGGCAGGTCACGCACCTCCCGGCGCAGGATCCCGCCGATCGCCAGGTCCAGCGACTCCTCGAACCCCTCCGGGTTCGGGCACATGCCGCGCCTGACCGTCACCGTCTGCGCCGCAACGCCCGGACTCAGCCTGATCTCCACCTCGGTGAAGTCGTTCTTGCGGGTGAACACCGCCGTGCCAGTCTGCGGGCTGCCGTTGATCGAGAGATGCACCTCGAACTCCTGCACCTCGCCCTCGAACGACGTCACTATCGGCTGAGGCGTCGCCGTCGGGTTCGGAACGGGATCGGTCAGCACGATGCCCGTGGGCGTGGGAGTTGCTGAGCTGCCGCCTGAACACGCCGCGGTTCCCAGAACCAGGCAAAACAGAACGACTAGACCCGAACGCAATCGAACCGTCATCCCTCTACTGACGCGCCTCCTCAAGCGCCTCCGCGAAACCCTTAAGCGAGCCCTCCAGCACGCTGTCTTCGACGCAGTACGAAGCCCGGAAGTAGCCTGGCGTGCCGAACCCGACGCCCGGCACCGTTAGCACCAGCTTCGACTGCAGCAGCTGCACGAACTTCACATCGTCCGCCATCGGCGATTCCGGGAACAGGTAGAACGCTCCGTCCGGCCTGATGCAGCTGTAGCCCATCTCGGTCAGCGCGCCGTGCAGGAAATCACGCTTCTTGCGATATTCGGAAACGTCAACCGTCGCATCCTGGATTTCCGCCACTACTCGCTGCATCAGCGCCGGCGCGTTCACAAAGCCCAGCGTCCGCAGCGCAAACGTCGCCGCATCCATGAGGTCCGTCTTGCCCGGATCGGCAGGGTTGACTGCGATGTGGCCGATGCGCTCGCCCGCTAGCCCGAGGTCCTTCGAGTGCGAGGTAGCGACTATCGACCGCACGTGGTGCTTGAAGATGAACGGGAACCGGTCGTCGCTGTAGATCAGCTTCCGGTACGGCTCGTCTGAGATGAGGTAGATCTCGGTGCCGTGCTCTCGCTCAGCCTCCTGTATCGCCGCGCCGATCTCGGCGACGATCGACTCCGGGTAGATGACACCCGTCGGGTTGTTCGGCGTGTTGATGATGACCGCACGCGTGCGCGCGTTCAGGTTCTCCTTGAGCGAGGCGATGTCAGGCAGGAAGTCCGGACCGCTCTGCGCCTCACGCACCACGCCGGTCTGGTGCTGGATGTAGAAGATGTACTCGGCGAAGTACGGGGCGATGATCACCACCTCGTCGTCCGGGTCGAGGATCGAGCGCAGGATCACGTTCAGCGCCCCGGCCGCGCCGACGGTCATCAGGATGTCTTCGCCGGTGAACGGCACGCCTGACTCGACGGCCAGCTGCTCGGCCACTGCGGCGCGGACGCCGGGGAAGCCACCGTTGGGCATGTAGCGGTGCGTGCCGGGCGCCTCTTCATCGACGATGCGCCTGAGAACGGTGTTGAACTCGGACGGCGGCTCCAGCAGCGGGTTGCCGAGCGAGAGGTCGAAAACGTTTTCGGCGCCGTGCAGCCGCCGCAGCTCCATGCCCTCTTCGAACATCCTGCGGATCCACGAGGAGGCCTGCATCTGCTCCCGGACTTTTTCAGAGATCGCCATGTGTGGTTTGCGGCCCTTCGACGCTATTAGCCGGATGTCATCACGCCCAACCGCAGATTATATGCGGCGGTTGATCCTCTCTACCGGCCGGCGGTGTTCCCTGAGCGACGGATACCCATTTGGTGGCGCGAGTTGGTTTGTAGTCCTGACTCCCCTTGCGGGAGAGGGAAGCAAGTCCTCCCTCCCAGCTTGGGAGGGAGTTAGAGGGAGGGTCATCGGTGATGCCGCGACTACCTTCGTCCTGAGCGGCAGCGAAGGACCTGGGGTGGTGGGGGGCGCAACGCACCGTCAAGCTCGCTCTCCAATGGCTCGTGCCGAGTGACCGCCGATTCAGAGACAACTGCGGATGGATCGTCCCGCCCACCGGGTCCCTCGCGCAGGCTCGGGACGACGGGCCTTGGAAGGGAGTTAGAGGGTGGGTTCGGCCTCCTCCTTTCCCAGCGGGAGAGGATTGAGGTGAGGGAGAGGTTGTGACGCGGAGATCAACTTTTCGATACGAGTCCACTTCTCCCTCATCCTGCACCTTCTCCCGCTGGGAGAAGGAACGTCCCGGCGCGCGCCGGGTGCCCGCTTGTGGGCGCGCCCCTACCAGAAGACAGCCGTTGTGTTCCCTGAGCGGAGTCGAAGGGTCCCGCTGGGAGACGACTCGTCTTGTCAGGACTAGTCTCCGCACCAGAGATCCTTCGACTCCGCTTCGCTCCGCTTCGCTCCGCTCAGGAAACACACCGAATCCCTCTCCCCATGGAACCTTTCCGCGTCTCGCCGCATTGTTGTGTGTTAGACAGGTCGAAAAGAGTGCGTAGCGTTGGACCCGATACTCACGAAAAGTGAAGAGCGCGAGGCGATCCTGCGTTGCCAGCAGGGCGATCAGGAAGCCTTTCGTCGTGTCCTCGACTTCCACGGCGACCACCTCTACCGCGTGGCGCTGCTCATCACCCGCGATGCGTCGCTCGCTGAAGAGGCGGTGCAGGAGTCGCTGCTGGCGGCGTGGAAGAAGATCAGGTCGTTCAAGGCCGGCACCAACCTGCGAGCGTGGTTGAACAGGATCCTCATCAACTGCATCGGGATGATGCAGCGGAGGAAGCGGCTGCCGACAACGCCCGTCGAAGACGCCCTGCCACTGGCCGACACCAGAGCCGGGCCCGAGCAATCAGCGCTCAACGCCGAAACGGCAGCGATGCTGCAGTCGGCCCTTCGAACTCTGTCTGTCGAGCACAGAACCGTGCTCGTCCTTCGATTCTTCAATGACCTTTCCCTTCCCGAGATAGCCGAATCGACCGGCTGGAGGGTCGGGACGGTTAAGTCACGGCTGCACCGCGCCACGGCGGCGCTCAGGGATGCAGTAGCCGCCAGCGAGAGCTTCGGTGAACCGGAGTTCTCAGGAGAGGAGGCGCAGTCGTGACCTCGCTTAACGACACAACACACCTGGAGAGCCAGCTTTCGTCGCTGTTCCGCGTAGAAGCGGAGCAGGCACATCTGCCGCAGGAAACCTGGCAAGCGATACGCCCCCAGATGGGCGAGCCAAACGCACCGAGCGTGCTCTGGCGACTAAGTAATGCCATCAGCTTCCCGCGTTGGAAGAACCCCCTGATGAATGCCAAAACGGTGAGGTATGCCGCTCCAGCGGCCACGATTCTGCTCGCAGCGATAGCAGCGGTGCTGTTCATCCTGCTCGTCAACGATGACGAGGACGGGCCAGTGCCGGCCGCCACTCCGACACCCGAGCAGCAAACGCCGACCCCACCTCCGGCAACGGAAGCACCGACGGTGGAACGGCCGGACGAGTTGGCCGCCATCATTACGACACTCGCCAGCCAGGACCGTTTCCTCTCGATCATCGACTACGTGACCCCGGAGTTCGCGGCATTCTCAGAGGATGTGTTCGAAAACGCGATGCGGGCATCGCTGGTGTGGCAACAGGCCACCGAAGCAGGTGATTGGACGATCGAGTTCACATCGCAGGGCTTTGCCGTCGCCCACCTGAACGAACTCCCGGCGGCGAGTCTTGTTTTCAAGCTGATAGATGGCGAGTGGCGGCTCGACCCCGGCCCATTCGCGCTCCGATCGGCGTATTTCGTTATCGATGAAGAGGCCGTCAATGGACCGCTGCTGGACTCTGAGGCCAACGTAACTTTCTTCGGTGACATTCCGCAGAGAGGAGAGCCACAGGAGCGACCACGGTTCACTCGCATCGACCAGGACCGGTTCGTCTACGCGACAGAGCTGCAGGCGCGGACATCTTCAACCGCGCACGTCGACTTCAACGAGGCGCAATGGATGATCGACGGAGTTGTCGAGCCTGTGACGCTGCTGTGGGCATCGGGTTTCGAAAAGCAGCCCGGTGTGTTCGAGTATCCGGGCGACGAGAGCGCCAACTGGTTCACCGATGTGATGCTGGCGACTTCAGGTCCTGTGGACGAAGGGACGAATATGGAACTGCGCCTCACGATCACCATCGGTGAGGGCAGCGAAGCGTATGGCGCGACCATCGTCCGCACTTTTCAGGCTGGCAACGTGAGAGTCCCGGGGTCACTGGACACGTCTCCTGCACCTGCCAGCCCGACGCCGATCCCAACACCGACGCCGTCACCAATACCGACGCCGTCACCAATGGAGATTGTCCCTATCGCCGATCTCGGTGAGCCGGTGTCCGGCACCGTGTACGAAGAACTTCTATCCCGGATTCCAGACACCGCCAACGCTCGTGAGTTCTTGCGCCTGTCGGACTTCGCTGGTACCTGGGAGCTGCTGGGCATTCCGGCGATCCAGCCGGGCACGGATGCTGAGGCCGCTCTCGACCAGTTCCTTGGCTACATCGACAGGACGGGCCAGTCGGACGAGTTGCAGCCGAACTCCCCCGCCTGGCCGCTCGGGATGCGCGACTACCTGTCCCGGATCGACTGGTACACGGATGTGGCGTTCGACCCCTGGAGTGTCGATCAGGCAGCGACAGCCGGTACTCCGCCAAACCTGTATGACGTTGCGCTGGGAGACTTCGACCCCGCTGCAACCTCAAACGCCCTGGCATCCTGCGAGTGTGAGCAGCCGGACATCCAGACGCACGAGGGTGTGGACTTCTATTCGTGGGGTGAAGGTGGTGTCGGTGACATCGCGAAGCGTTTCAGCCGCCCGCTTTACGACCACGTCGGCCGCGGCCCACGCGTCCTGGTTGGCGACGATGAGGCGTACTGGACCACGTTCGACGAAGAGATGGAGTCACTTATCGATGTCGCAAGCGGCACGACGCCGTCGCTGGCGAGCAACTCTGACTTCGCAGAAACGGTCGCATGGATGAATTCGCTCGGCTTCATGCGAGACATCACCCTGCTGTCGACAGGCTTTTCGATCGATGAGGCTGTGACGTTGCCGGGGAGGAGCCAGGGTAGTACGGAGGTCCTGTTCAGGGAGGTGCTGCTGGAAACGCCCCTGATGCTGCCGTTCGAGCTGGCGGCGTCCGGCAGTGGTCTCTTCGAAGACCGCGTGTTTGTTGGACTGGTGATCTCCAACTCCGATGCCCCGACGGCCGCGCAAAACGTTGCGCTGCTTGAGGAGCGCCTGCGGAACGTGCGAATAGACGACAGGAGTGACGCCAGATGGTCTGACCTGATCGATCGGGTTGAGATCGCGCAGGAAGACAGGTTCGTCTTGGCGCGGATCTACTTCAACGACCCGCCGCGTCAGCTGCAACTCGGAGCCGCAATCTCCTTCCTGGTCCACGAGTAGTACTGAGCCTGCCGCCTGTGGTGGCCACACCCGTGCGGGGCAGGGCGTGCCGGGTGTGTTCCCTGAGCGAAGTCGAAGGGTCTCTAGAGGGGCCAACCTGTCCTGTCAGGCGAGCCGATGCCCCAGAGGTCCTTCGACTCCGCTGCGCTCCGCTCAGGAAACACTTCGACCTCCCTTGCCCAAACCGATCGCCCCCCACCCATAGGACGAATGGCCTGTCCCTTTGTCCGGCGTGGCGCATCTCATTGGGCGGTATAGTCCGAAAACCGTAAACACGCCCGCGAAGACCGCACCCGCCGGTTGAAGACCACACCCGCCGACTCACACAGCATCCGAAACCCGCACAGGAGCAGCGCCATGGCCAGACACCGTCGCACTTACTCGACCCGCATCGATGCACCGCCGGACCGTGTCTGGGAAGCGCTCGCCGACTTCGGCAACGTCTCCAACTCGTCGCCGCTCGTAGCCTCGTCGCAGCAAAC
>JANQEF010000261.1 GCA_028278465.1 Dehalococcoidia bacterium
CCATGTTCCGGGGGCACACTGGCGAAGATCGCCAACGGTATATCGACGGGGCTGCTGGAGCGGGCGGCGGATGTGTGTCTGAAGGAGCGGCGGAGGCTGATACTTGTCACCCGCGAAACGCCGCTGAGTCTGGTGCACCTGCGCAACATGACCGCGGTCACAGAAGCCGGGGCGGTTGTGCTGCCCGGCTCGCCCGGCTACTACCACCATCCGCAGTCGGTGCAGGACCTGGTCGATATGATCGCCGGCCGAACCCTAGATCACCTGGGCGTGGAGTCGGCGCTCCTGAAGGAATGGACGGGCCCTGAGCCAGCGGAGTATGCGGAGACGGATTGATTGGACCCAGAGATTTGCGTGTTTCCTGAGCGGAGTGAAACGGAGTCGAAGGATCTCTCACCGTAAGAACCGAACCTGACATAACGAACCGAACCCGATTGAGGCCCCTCGACCACGCTCGGGGAACACCAACTCCTTCCCTGTGAGGGAGAAAGAAATAGCGAACCCAAGCAACCACCCATGGCCTTCACTGACATGCAATCGTTCATCAGCAGCCTCGAAAAGGAGGGGCAGCTGCAGCGCGTCCAGATTGAGGTCGATCCCGAACTCGAAGTCACCGAAATCGCAACTCGCGCCGTCCGTGAAGACCGTCCCGCGCTCCTCTTCGAAAATGTCAAAGGCTCGAGCTACCCGCTCGCCATCAACCTCCTCGCCAGCCGCAAGCGCATCGAGATCGCCCTCGGCCGCGACCCCGAGCAGATTGGCGAAGAGCTCGTCTCCTTCATGCAGGACGTCAACCCGCCGACGCTCGGTGCGCTCTGGCGCAACCGCAAGACCGGATTCCGGCTCCTGAAGATGCGGCCCAAAACCAGCAAGAGCGGTCCGGCACAGGAGATCGTCGAAGCGCCCGACCTCAACTCGATGCCCGTGCTCAAGTGCTGGCCAGACGATGGCGGCCGCTTCATCACGCTGCCACTCGTCTTCAGCGAGGACCCGGACACCGGCGACCGCAACGTCGGCATGTACCGCATGCAGGTCTACAACGCCTCCACCACCGGCATGCACATGCAGATCCAGAAAGGCGGCGGCTTCCACTACTTCAACGCCGAGAAGAACAATGAGCCGCTGGAGATGGCAGTCGCGCTCGGCGGCGACCCTGCGCTGATGCTTGCCGCCGTCATGGCGCTGCCCGAGGGCATGGACGAGGCCGCCTTCTCAGGGATCGTGCGTGGCGCGAGGACGCCGATGACCCGCGGCAAGACCGTCAACCTGGCTGTGCCAGCGAACGCCGAGTTCGTACTCGAAGGCACCGTCCGGCCAGGCCGACGCCGCCTCGAAGGGCCGTTCGGCGACCACTTCGGCCACTACTCAGAAGCTGCCGATTTCCCGGTCTTCGAGATCCGGGCCGTCACCCGCCGCAAGAACGCGATATATCCCGCCACCGTCGTTGGTAAGCCGCCGCAGGAGGACCGCTACATCGGCGACGCCACACAGCAGATCCTCTCGCCGCTCATCCGCCTCATGCACCGCGAGATCAAGAGCATGTGGGCCTACTACGAGGCCGGCTTCCACAACCTCCTCGTTATCTCGGTCGAGAGCCGCTACAGGAAAGAGCCGATCAAGACCGCGCTGTCGATCCTCGGCGAAGGCCAGCTCTCACTATCCAAGTGCGTCATCCTGGTCGGGCCGGACGTCAACCCTCGGGACCCGTCGGCCGTGTTGCAGGCGATCAGGCGCAACTTCAAGCCGGAAGAAGACTTCCACCTCGTCGCCAACACATCTGCCGACACGCTCGACTTCACCGGCCCGGCACAGGACCGTGGCTCGAAGATGGTGATCGACGCAACGGGAAGCCCGCGAGGCGACGACAGCCTCACGGCGACGCCGCTTCCCGTAAACCTGGCGCAGCTCACCAGCAGGGCGCTCAAGCACAGGCTCGTCGGCCGCACCATGCTCGTCGTCCAGATGAGAGGCGAAGGCCGGCCACTGCTGGAGAGCCTCGTCCGCAACCCGCTTCTCGGCAGCCTCAGCATCATCGTCGCCGTGTCTGAAGACGTGGACATCGACAACGACGTCGAGCTGCTGTGGGGCATCTTCACCCGCTTTGACGCGGCGCGTGACGTCTCTTTCAGCGCCGCCGAATTCAGAGGCATTCAGCCTGTATATCACGGCGTCATGGGCATCGACGCCACCTGGAACGAGAGCTACCCGAAGCCGCTCATCATGGACCCGGACGTGGTCAAGAAAGTGGACAGCCAATGGTCTCGCTACTGGAGCTAGCAGGCGACATACACCTGGAGGACCGCGCCCTCTTCCCGATCTGGGACGCGGTGCAGGAGGAGCGGCGCCTGACGCCCGAGCAGGGTGTGACGGTGCTTGAGACCGACGACTTCGCAGGCGTCGGACGCATCGCCGACTTCGCCAAGAAGCGCGTCACCGGCGACAAGGTCTACTTCGTCCTCAACCGCCACATCAATCCGACCAACATCTGTGTCCTCAGCTGCTCGTTCTGCGACTTCGCCAAGAAGCCCGGTGACGACGACGCCTACGAGATGTCGATGGACGAGATCCTCGACCACATGGACGACGAGATCCGGGAGGTGCACATCGTCGGCGGCCACCACCCGAAGTGGCCGTTCGAGTACTACGTCGATATGGTCCGCACCATTCATGACAAGTATCCGAATGTGCAGGTGAAGGCGTTCACAGCGTCTGAGATCGACTACTTCGAGCGCCGCTGGAAAGTGCCGCCCGAGGAGTCGCTGGCGATCTTCAAAGAGGCCGGGTTGGAGTCGATGCCGGGAGGTGGCGCTGAGGTGTTCTCGCCACGTGTGCACAAGGCTCTGCTGCCGGGCAAGGCGAACGCTGACCGCTGGGGCGAGATCCACAAGACGGCGCACCGCATGGGCATCAATTCGAACTGCACGCTGCTCTACGGCCACATCGAAACGTTCGGGGAGCGGATCGATCACCTGGTGCGGCTGCGGGAGATCCAGGACGAGACCGGCGGCTTCCTGGCGTTCATCCCGCTCGAGTACCAGGTCGGTTACACGAAGCTGAAGCCGCGGCACACGCCGCCGATGGACGACCTGAAGATGATCGCCGCCGCCCGCCTGATGCTCGACAACATCAAGTACATCAAGGCGTACTGGGTGATGCTTGGCGAGGCGACGGCGTCGATCGGACTGAATTTTGGAGCGAACGACCTGGACGGCACGATAGGCAAGGAGCGGATTGCGCACGCGGCCCTGGCCGATTCGCCGGCAGGAAGGGCACGGGACCGGATGGTGGCGTCGGTGCGTGACGCAAGGCGAATACCGGTAGAGCGAGACGCGCTCTACAACGAGATCAAGGTGTATGAGTGAAAACTGTCATCCCGACCGCGGGGTACCCGCTTGCGGGTCGAGGGATCTGACCGTCTGACTCCAGGACGAGTGAGATTCTGAATCAAGTTCAGAATGACAGTTTCCTGTCGCTCGCTCTAAGAGATATGAAAAAGGAACACCGCCACGACTAGCAACCGAAAACTGAAGATCGGGCACATGCCATACCTCAACTCCGAGGTGTTCTACCACGTGCTGGACCCGGACTCGTGCGAGCTGGTCACCGCTCCTCCGCGTGCGATGGCGGCGGCCGTAGAGCGTGGGGAGCTTGACGGCGGGCCGCTGCCGGTCGCCGAGGTGTTCAGGCTGGGCGAAGCGGTGCGTGAGGTCGGCGAGCTCGGTGTGGCATGTCACGGCCCGGCGCTCAGCGTGTTGCTCATGTCTGAGCTGCCGATCGAAGAGCTGGACGGGCAGAAGATCGCGGTCACCGAAGACACGGCGACTTCGGTCCAGCTGATCCGGGTGCTTGCAAACGAACACTGGAAGATCGCACCGGAACTTGTGCCGCAGTGCGGCGATGCGCCGGCAAAGCTGGTGATCGGCGACGAGGCGAACCAGCTCAAGAAGTCCGGCGACTGGCCGCATGTCTACGACCTCGCGGAAGCCTGGTACGAGATGACGCAGCTGCCGTTCGTCTTCGCAGTGTGGGCGCTCAGGTCGGACGTGTCTGACGAGCAGCATGCTGCGTTTGAGCAGGCGCTGGCCGATGCATACTGCGAGGGCAGGCAGATGGTGCGGGAGATAGCGGCCGAAAGGGCCAACGAGTACATGAGCGAGGACGAGGCGGCGGCGTATGTACGTCACTTCACCTATTCGATCGGGAATGCCGAACGACGCGGCATGGCGGAGTTCAAGCGTCGGCTGGAGCAGCTGCCGGAATGGCGGCCATCAGGGTCGGAGTTAGCAGGAGCAAGCATAGAAGCAGGAGATTGACCGTGTTCCGTGAGCGGGTAGATCGTTCCCTCTCTCCCCTTGTGGGAGAGAACTAAAGAGAGGGGATGTCGGCCAGAGGCCGACCGCTTGTAACCTTCGGCAAGTTCGGGATGGTGATGGTTTCACCCTCTCCCTTAGGCCAAGTCG